>JALSPK010000195.1 GCA_026986005.1 Saprospiraceae bacterium | reverse complement strand
ACCTCCCAGCCTCCTGTTTCTCCACTACGCTTCGAAACCGGAGTAGCACCATCCCGCACATCCCCCAAATTCAATAAATCAATCTCTTCTAATCAATTCATAATTCATAATTCACCATTCATTTTTTTATCTTCCAAACTTTTGCCTTCGAACTTTATCCTTTGAACTTTACCCCACCTATCATTCTTTTACAAAAATAGCAGATTCGGCGTACTTTTCCTTTCCAATCGCCTTAACCGAATATATTCCCGGTAACAGTGAAGCTACATTTACGGTATAAGTGTTTTCATTCGGTACATTTTTATCCATAACCAATCTGCCAAGCATGTCATACACCGTGATTTTGTTTATTTTTATATTGTCCGATTGTATTTCCAAAAGGTCGCTTGCCGGATTAGGTGACAGAGATAATTTGTTGTATTGTCCGGTTAAATCACGGGTCGATGTACCTTGCAATCCCAAATCTTCAGCTTTTATACGCATCCATGTATACCAAAACAAATGTCTAAGGTCGTCTTTTTTTAACTGATTTGTACCTCTCAATATTATATCTCCATTGTCCAATTGAATTAAATAATCAGGAACCAACACTCTTCCATTATTTTTAAAATATATATCTTTTATGAAATCAAGCCCCCCGTCAGGATTGGTTTTAAAAAACCTTAAACTTCTGTTATCATCAGAGATGCCAACTCCTAAGTATTCATTTTCTTTTTCTAAATATGTCATTGTTAAAGATAAAAATTCGTTCTCATATATTGACAAAAAATGCTTTTCAAGTTCGCCATCCCAATTAAAAATAGAATAAAAAAACGAATCTCTTTGTAAATAGTGATGTTTTACTCTTCCCAATAATCCAATATGATTTTTATTGGCAAATAAAAGCCTTAAAAAATCATATCTATTTGGAAGTAAGGAATCTATTTTCATAGTTTTTTTTATCTGCAAGTTTTTGTCATAGAATGTAAGTTTTGTCTGTTTGTCAAAATCAGGATTTAATACGTTATGGTAATAGTCATTTCTATTATATAAAAGATCCAAACAAATTAATGTATCTTCACTTACTTTTAGCATTTTATTAATACTATTATATAAAACACTATCAGGATTATAATCCCTTTCATAAATAATTGTATCTACCATTGGATCACCTAATAAATGTCCTTTTTCGTCCATTAAATATTGTTCATAAACATTAGCGGTCGGCGAAAAAACATATTGAAACATATTGTTTTTTAGTGGATAAAGAATAGTTCTGTTGATAAAACTGTACCTTATCTCTACGGATTCTTCATCGGTAGAATCAGGATAGCGAAGACTGATTAAATCTCCTGTATTAATATCATAATTTCTTATACACACATGTGCCGTATCTCCATAAGTTATATGTCCCGCATGATCATCCTCAGGTTTTTTAACCTCTCTATCGGTTACTACTTCTATATTTCCATTATTATTTAAATATATGCTTTCAATATATTCATACCTGTCATTGTTCCTAAGGTCAAAGTGATTTGTCCACAGTATTTTACCGCTATTTAAATCCAGTTTTTCAATCAAACCTCCTTCATTTTTATTAATTGTTTTTATTCTCGTATTGGAAGCGATATAGATATAATTATTATGGATAAAGTATGGCAATGGATTATCATTAATAAAAGAAATATGAGTCATACCATCATATTTATCACCATCAATGAGTGTACTATCTATAGATACATGCATCCAAACGGGGTTCAGATTTTTAAACTCAACGGGAACATAGGGAGTTATCTGTGATTCGGTTTTTGAAAGAACAAAAAATATAGATAAAATTATTAATAGTATTTTTGTTTTCATAAATAGTTTATTTTTTTATTTTAATAAAAACTCAGGAGGTGTACCACCTCCCGAGTATTTTTAAGTTTTTTTATTCAACTTATATTAATCACTACATCCTTTATCTCTACAATCACCCCAAGGATATAAGTTGCCGCAATCAACTGTGAAGAAATTAGTACATGGAGATATTGTAATAGTATTATCATAAATTTTAATCACTTGTCCTTCATATAAACAATAATGCGCTACATCAACACAACAACCATCTGTTGCACAAGGTTGGACTATTGAATAATATGAAGGGCCTCTATCTTCTGATGGAGGAGTAAGGCATCTTTGTACACAGGTCGCTTTGAAAAATCTGCTTGTACCATAACGTTTAGGGCATTCAGCATTTTCCTTTATTACCCAAGCAGTCATCCATTGTTCTTGAAATTTATCTGCTAATTCATCTTCAAAATCATCTAATGCATCATTAATCTCTCCCACAGGTTTTGCCCAAAAATATTCATTAAAATAATCTGAACATTCTGAAGATATCGGAAATATAAAATGATAGTGCAAATTGGAAAAATTAAGTTCAAATATATTGTTTTTAACATCTAAACAAGATTGAATATCCATAGAAACTTCAATTTCACAACCTGAATCTGTTGTTACTATCAATGTATCTCTTTCTTTAGTTCCGCACTTAATATCATTAAAATCTTCCGGTCCGCAGTTAAGAGGAGGATATACAATATTCTCAGGAGCTTGTGACCTTAATTCAATGCTTTGATTATCTATAATTTTACTTTTTGGCTCATTGGTACTCTCCTTTGTACACTGTACCAATACAAATGACATTACTATCATTGTTATTACTATTATTAAAATGTTTTTTTTCATTTTTCAAGATTTTTAAATTAAATAAATAAATAATTCATATTATAATTTCAAAAATCTTGTTACCAAAACGGAGGGTCCACTTTGAACCGAAAAACAACCACTCCTCTTGTCTCTTCGATTCCAGCTATACAAATAAATAATATACAGAACAATCCGGCATATAAACGGAGTGGTATATAATCCGGACAACATACTATCTGTAGTCTGTAGTCTGTAGTCTGTATTCTGTAGTCTGTAGTCTGTAGTCTGTAGTCTGTACATTATAAATATTTGTCCTACAAATATACAACAAATATTTAAAATGTCAAAAATATTTAAGACAATCTCATAACTTTAACATTTGTGCGATATTTTATTTTTTATATTAAGGTTGATATGATATTTTATTTGTTTTACTTCACCCTTGATTCTTTCTTAATCGCTAAAACAAAGTGACGGTGAATCACTTTTGTTTTGTCACTATTTTTGCTTTGCTGCGCTGCAAAAATACCGCCAAAACAACCGGAGCCCCGCACTTACGTACGAGGCTATAATAAGTCGTCCCCAATACAAGTTCGGGGCAAGCTCCGCCGGGACTTATAATCGTTTTTCATCCTTTCGAGGCTCTTACATGCCCGGCTATAATGTTTCGTCCCTACTGAACTTGCCTATATTATCATGTACAAACCTACCATAATATCATCCCACCGGAATTCATTTGTTTTCAATTATTTTTGAAACGCCTGTGAAAAGCCTCAGCGGGGCGACATATTCTAGCAAGGGACGTGAGTCCCTTGTAATAGTGTACGAGGGGTTGAGTGCCGTAGGTACGGCATATAATCACACTTGGGTTTATGCATCTATATTATTATAATCTTTTTTATATAGTTAAATTATGTCGTCCCCAATACAAGATTGGGGGGGGCTTTGTCGCAAATAAATTTGCGACACCTTTTAAAGATCCTTTATATTTTTTTGCCATGCAACAAAGTCATTCTGAATAAAAAATTGCGAATTAAAAGCCAAAAGACAGAAAGAAAAGATTTTTAATATAATTGGTAAATTATAAAACCGGATTTGAAGTCATGCTATCGCATGCTTTCAAGTCCTACTTTATAGCAGATTTGCATGAGTTTTTGTAAGCCTTTGACATCAAATCGGATTAGAGGAGGTAATTATTAGTAAAGGAATTAAAAAATATTGTATATTTGGGCTCAATTAAAATATAAATATGTCTACACCTTTATTTACTAATGATACTGTTGTTTTTGGATTGCTAATAATGAGTTTGGGATTTGTGTTCTATACAGAGTCACTCAAAGGAGGATTTTGGGAGAAATTTTACAAGATAATTCCGGGGTTATTTATGGCTTACATGATACCTGCACTTTTTACCACGCTTGGGTTAATTGCACCTGAATGGGACACAACAGAGATTAAAAATGGTGCGGAAGTAATAGTACACCATAAAACAAGTTTATATTTTGTTTCCTCTAGGTACTTGTTGCCGGCTGCATTAGTTTTGATGACTTTGAGCATTGACCTCAAAGCCGTTTTCAATCTAGGTCCAAAAGCATTGATTATGTTTTTTACGGGAACAGTTGGTATAATACTGGGAGGGCCGATAGCTGTTTATCTAATATCGATGGTTTCACCGGAGACAGTTGGTGGAATAGGACCGGATGCAGTTTGGCGCGGACTCTCTACACTAGCAGGAAGTTGGATTGGCGGAGGAGCCAATCAAACGGCGATGCTTGAAATATACGGATACAATCAAAAATTATACGGAGGCATGGTCTTTGTTGACATTGTAGTAGCCAATCTTTGGATGGCTGTTTTGTTGTTTGGGATAGGGCGCTCTACAAAAATAGATAATTGGCTAAATTCGGATCTATCCGCTATAGAGGCTCTTAAGAAAAAAGTGTCTTCATTTTCTAAAAAAGTAGAAAGAAATCCCTCATTGAACGATCTTATTATTTTAGCTACTATTGCATTTGGCTCGGTTGGGTTTGCGCATTATTTTGGTAGTTATTTGAGTGAGACATTTACTTCACTAGTGCAAAATATTGAATCTGAAACTACCAGAAATATGTTTACCTTTCTAGGTTCAAAATTCTTTTGGATGATAAGTATATCTACTATTATAGCAATAATTCTTTCTTTTACTCCTGCAAGAAACTATGAAGGAGCCGGTGCGAGTAAATTTGGAAGTGTATTTATCTACATTTTGGTTGTGACTATTGGTATGAAAATGGACTTGACATTAATCTTTGAAAACAAAGGTCTGATAGTAATCGGATTGGTATGGATGTCAATTCATGCATTGCTTCTTATCATAGTGGCAAAAATAATCAAAGCTCCATATTTCTTTCTCGCAGTTGGAAGTCAAGCCAATGTTGGCGGGGCGGCTTCTGCTCCGATAGTTGCAGCAGCTTTTCATCCATCACTAGCTACGGTGGGGGTGATACTTGCAGTATTGGGTTATGCCGTAGGAACTGTTGGAGCTATAATCACCACATTGTTGATGCAAATAGCAGCGCCTTAAAAAATAATAAAAAAAATCAACATTTTACCCAACCCTTTTCAATTTAAACGTGTCTTGCAGTTTGAAACATTAAACTGATTTAATAATTTTGATTAATGTTCAAGTGTGTAAGAAATAAAAACTCTGCTTTTTCTAGGGCTTCAAGTATTAATTTGAAGCCCTTTACATTGAAATTCAAATTTTTAATACTATATTTGTAATTATTCATTAACTAAAATTGTTAGAACTATGAAATAACTAGCTTTTTTATTCATTTTATTTGTTATAAGTTTTACAGCTTGTAATAAAGACAAAACAAAAACTGAATTATTGACAGATGCCAACTGGTATGATGTTTCTGCGACAAAAGACTGTGAAGTTGATAACTACATAAAGTACGGAACAGATGGATCTTTTAAAATAATTTTTAGCGATGTACCGTGTGAGGATGATTGGCCTGACTTTTTAGGTAAATGGAAATTTTTAAGTGATGAATCGGAGATTGAAACGAATTTTGGAGGTAACTTGGATACTGTTACCATAGTAACTTTAACAGAAGATTCTTTTGAATATAAAAATAGCGATGGAGAAGGTTATAAGTTTAAACACAAATAGTTATTGTTTTGTTTGATACTGAGAGACTAATTGATGTTTTAAAGAGATGGTGTTTTGATACGCCATTTCTTTTTTTATAAAGCTCTCTTTCAAAGCCAGATTCTAACTCCAAAATTTAACCCTTTTATTTTTGACTTATTTACGACCTTGATTCGATAGATTTTATTCTTATCATAGTAGAGGTTATAATTTGAATTAAAGTAATGTTTATATCCTATAATAACAGAAAGTCTATTTGCAACTTGATAAGCAATGTCAAAATGAGATGAAATAGTGTACTTGTCAAGGGAAATGTTAAAATTGTTTTTCAATTTTTCATTTTCTCCTAGTGATTTATTTACTTTCGATTTTGTATAAGCTATACCAATTCCCAATTCAAAATTTAACCTCTTGCTAATCCAATATCCTTGAGCGATATTCAATCCAAAAAAACCTGATGCTAAATCCGGATATAGTTGAGACGTATGACCTATAGATTCGATGCTATTATCTAGGTTCGAATTATAAAGATAATCATTAAAAAGAAGAACTTGAGGAATAATAATTTCAGATTGATGATAATTTATTGATATGTCGGTAAAGTGTCGGTTATATGAAAATCTATTTCCAATTTCAAGCCCCAGCTTCAAATTAACTTTATCTGTGGTCACTGCATAAGTTTTTGCTCCTAAAAAAGGATTAATAAAGCTTATTCTGTTTTTTCTCTTTTTAGCAGTTATTGATTTTACTTTAAATATATCCAACCCAACATTTTTATTTTTAGCGCCAATAATTTCTGTTATTTCTATTTTTTTAATACTGGCTAAGATCATATTTCTTTGTTTTTTATCGGGTACATTATATAAAGGATATAATTTATCAGGTGTATTTGAATCAGCAAACAAATTTGAATTTAATTTAGGTTTTTTCTTTGGTTTTGGGCTAATGTTAATACTGTGATTAACTTTGTTTATTATAATAAGATTTTCATCAGTTGCATCAGGTATTTTTTTGTCTTTTCCTTTCCTATTAACTTTGTTTTTGATTTTTGATTTTTGATCTATTTTTTTCTTAACAATAGACGAATCTTCAACTATTCTCATAGTTTTATCATTGTGAATAGTTTTTTTATTATTGCTAGTCATTACTCCATTTACCAAAAATGAAAAAACAAATAAAAGCAAAAGAGTAAAAAATAAAATCAGCCCTTTACGTCTCTTCTTTTTAGGCATTTCTCTATCTAGGATGTCACTCATCTGTTCCCATCCCTGATATTTTAAGTTGTTATCAAATTTTCTATTTTCCATGTCGTATTATATTATTATCTGCTGCACTCTGTTCTTTTGCAACAATTCTCTCAATTTTTTTTTAGCATTAGACAGATACCACTTTGATGTTCCTACAGGGATTCCCTTGATTTCTGCTATTTCCTTGTGATTGTACCCTTCTATAGTATGCATTATAAATACACTTTTGCTATTTTCAGGTAAAGTGTCCACTAATGCCAACAATTCTTTATAGTCGATATTATCATCAGTATCATTAAAATTCAATCTACTATCTAATTCAATAAACATTTGATCCTTAGAGCTTTTCCTAAAATAATCTAGTAAGCTATTATAGACAATTCTTCTAATCCAACCTTCAAATGAGCCTTTATGTTTAAACCTACTTATATTTTTAAACACTTTTAAAAACCCATCATTTACTACACTCATTGAGACAGTCTCATCAGATGTGTGACGAAGGCACATCCCATACATTTTATCAAAGTATTTTAAGTACAGTATTTCCTGATGTTTTCTAGAATTTTTTTTACAAGCTTCTATTAAATCTATGTCAGAATGATTCTTCATTTAGTTAATTAAATAACATATAAACTTTTGTTTTTTAAAATAAAACGCCAAATCTAAGCGAAAATCTTCTAAAAATGATATCTCTATAAGAAATAGCTTGATTCCAGTTAGTTCTTCTAAATGCAAAATTAGCTTTTTGGTAAATATAATTCAAATCAAATGAGTAGTTTACGCTTTCATTACCGGTAAATCTAACCCCAAATGCCGGATTTATTAGTATTCCTCCATTGCTATCAATAACATTTTCTGCAGTTGTATTCAAAGCACTATAACCTATTTGAAGTTTGATGAATGGGCTTACTACATTTTTCTTTAAAAAACTCATCATGTCTATGTACAAAGGAAAAAAGAACTCTCCAAATCCGTAATTATAAGTGTGAACCCCTAATCCTACACCAATCGAAAACAATTCACTATATCTATAACCAAAACTAAAATCAAGTCCTAAACCATTATTAGATATATTACTTAATTCACCTATACCGGGAATTATCCTAAATCCTACCATTGAGTAATTGCCCTTAGGTTTGAATTTATAATCCTTTATTTTCATTGAAGCAGTCGCATTAATCTCTATCTTTGCGACCAAAGAATCAGAAAAAGTCAAAACTTTGCCACTTGCTATTTTTAAGTCAACATCACCCCCTACATTATAATCCAATAATTGCCCATAGAAAATGCTGCCATTTTTTAGTGATACTCTATCTTTATATACCTCCTGGGCTGATAAGAATACCGTCGAGAAAATCACCAATATAATTGTATGATAAATCGTTTTCATATCTTTGTTGTTTATTTTCAAATACACGTAAACCACAGAATCGCAATGACGATGTCACTGCGGTTGCTGTGGTTTTTAATTCTAATGGTTTTTATTTTTCAATAGGGATAGAACCTAATTCGTTCAGATTATACCCATCCAATTCATACTGGAACAAACCATTTGCTCCAATCAATAATATATGATTTTCACTTAAGCCAATCACATCATAGAAATGCTTGTCTCTAATTGTGGATTTAGTTTTTATCTTTTTTGAATCCTTTATATCCAAAATTTTTAGTCCATAATCTCCTTCACAAAGTACCATTTTATTATTCAATACACTCAAACCATGGGGATTGTCCATTGAATATGATTTTATTAATTTGGGGGTTTTTATGTTTTTTATATCAATAACATCCAATTGATTTTCATACCCTTGGCATCTTGTACCCGAACGCAGAGTTACATAAGCGATATCTCCTACAACAAAAACCGGGTCGCATGCTCTAGCGTGTCTGAAATTTGAAAGCATTTGAGGATTATCTTCATCTTTTGTACTATAAACATACATACCATTATTTGAACCGATAAAAAGTTTGTCTTTAAAAGGATATATTGTCTCAATACCCCAACCTATTTTCACTTTACCAACATAAGTTGCAGATTGTGCATTTTCAACATTAATCACATTCAAGTCTGCTTTATCCACAATGTACAATCTATTTTTTAAAATAGTAAATCTAGCCATGGAGCCTCCTTTGCCTACATTTCCTGATGCACCTGAACTTCCGGCTTCATTGTATCCTGATTTATTTGTGCCATCAGATGAAAACAAAACGTAACCTCTATCTGTATTAATCCATTGATTTCCATAATTTTCGTTGGAACAATCAATTTCCTCAAATTTTTCTGTTGGTTTATAGTATACCACATGTCTTTCTCTTCCTTTATCCCATGAATTAAATACATTTTCGACAGAGTTTAAGAACTTTGGATTACTTGGATCGCTTATGTCAAAACTAAGAAGATCAATATAATTGTCAGCATACAACACATCTTCTTTTACAGCGATGTCTACATTCCCGAGTATTGATATAAAAGATAAATTTACCGGATTTGCTATATCACTATTGTCATAGATATGTACACCTTCATACAATTCGTTTATAAAAAGGTACTTTCCATACACGTAAATTTTTCCCGGATTCTTCAAGGGTCTGGGATTGTCAAATGTCACTTCTCTAAGTTGAGTATTAGTGAGAACAACAGGTACATAGACTTGATATTTAAGAGTCTCATGACATTTGTCATAAGAGCAAGATTGGGTTAGAAAAGTCAACCCGAACATCATAAAAATCATTGAAATAAAGCTAATGCGTTTCATAATTTGTTTTTTTTATTATTTAAAAAATTGTAACTACCCGGTTTGATTTTTTCCTGTGTAAAAAAATTAATCTTTATACGAAAAAATTCTACTCAGTATTTATATCAATTATTGGTATAGCATCCGAACTAAAATCTTACCTGAGTAGCTACAAAAATTCGAATTATAAGAAATAACTGTTAAATCTCACTATGATAGACGGGTTATTATTGTAAAGGGTTGGAATAAATTAAGTTTTTTATAAAATACCTGTTTTCGTGCAGAGACTATATAATTTTACTTCACAATGACGTTAATTATAAAAACAATAATTGTTGTTGTAGTTTTGCAGAACGGTTTTTTTAATGTTACAGTAATTATGACGGTCAATTCGGAGAAAGAAATAAGCGAATATCTGTCTTGGTGAAATTTTTACCGTTTTGTATAAAATATTATAAATCTTAATAAATTGAATAACAAACATAAAACTTTAAATAGATGAGGATTTTTTATTTTTTTCTAGCTTTATTGTTTACTGATATTGGTTTTGGACAACAAGACTTTTACTTTGAAGACTATACATATCAGGAAAACATAAAATCAGTAAAATTTTATGCAGGCAACAATCCACTTTCTTACCCTGTCTCAAATCTAAACGGTACGGTTCTTCATTTTGAATTTGATGATTTGGATGGTGATAATAAAAATTATTATTACAAGATAATACATTGTGATATGGATTGGAATGTCAGCAAAGATATAGAAGAAAATGATTTTCTTGAAGGATTCAATGGTGAAGAAATAAAAAATAGCTTTAGCTCGAGTTTTACTTTGTTGCAATATACACATTACCGCTTAAGATTGCCCAATGAGAACACGAAATGGCTACTATCGGGAAACTACTTATTGGTCGTATATGACGAAAATGAAGATGTTGTCATTACAAGGAGGTTTTTAGTAGCGGAAAACAATATTAAAATATTTGCTAAAATAATTCATGCAAAAGATGTTTCAAGATATAGGACAGCTCAAAGTCTCGATTTAGTATTAAACAATAAGGATTTTAGGATAGTCGATCCCCTTAAAGAGGTAAAAGTAACAGTTCTCCAGAATAACAAATGGTTTGATGCGGTAAAAAATGTATCTCCAAAGTATCTGATTGGTAATGAGATTAAATTTGATGCATTTGATCCATTTGTTTTTGAAGCCTTAAATGAATTTAGATACTTTGACACTAGAAGTCTTCATTCGACTAATATGGAAGTACAATCTATTGATATAAAAAGGAGAGGTGTGGAAGTGGTATTAGAAGAAGATGCCATACGAAAATACAGCAATTATTTTTTTCATAAAGATATAAATGGCAATTATTTGTATTTGAATCAAGATAATCCAAATGCAGATATCAGCAGTCAGTATACTAATGTCAATTTCACACTAAAGATGCATGCGCCATTACTTGACCAAGAGGTGTATGTGATTGGCGGTTTTTGTGATTGGCAATTATATGACGAAAACAAATTGGAATACGACGGAGATTTGGAGGCTTATATCGGTAAAATTCAAATAAAACAAGGAGTAATTGATTATTATTACGCTACAGTTGACAAAGAAGAGAACATAAATTTATCCAATCTTGAGGGATCTTGGTTTCAAACACAAAATGACTATATGATATTGGTATATCTACGTCCGTTTGGAGGTATCTATGACAGACTTATAGGGATTAGGGTAGTAGAATGAGCTAAAAAAAGCAAACCATTTTTAGTAAAAATTTGTCAGTATAAATATTATTAGTATTTTTACTAGATTAAATAAAATCAATATTTTTAATTCTAGTATTATGCAAAACCAAACATCATTAAAAATCATTCTCTTTTCCTTTATTTTACTTTCAGTATCTTTAATATCAGCGCAGAAAGGAATTAAAAAAATGATTAAAAGGTCTCTTGACGAAAAGTCGTTTTTAAAGTTGACTTCTATTGGTGACAGACAATCAAATGCGCAGGAATCGGAACAGGCGAAACTAAGATTTAGAAATAGTGAATATGGAGAAAAACTGGTTTATGACAATGAAAAAGGGTCGGAATCAGAGGTCTTTGCGGCCATTAATCCGGTAGATTCTAATAATATCGTTGTCGGGGTGATTCACTTTGCTTATAATCCTTACGTTGATAAACCACTTGAATTATCTTTGTATTATACAAATGATTTTGGTGATACTTGGGTTAAAAGTGATTTTACAGGAACAATTAATAACTCTGCATTGAATGTCGGAGGAGGTGATCCTGTATTGGTTTATGATAAACAGGGGCGATTGCACCTTACATACATATTACTTACGACCGAGGATTTTATTACTTTCAAATCAAAGGAGTATGTTTATCACGCTATCTCTTCTGACAATGGCAAAACTTGGTTAGCAAAATCTTATTTTGAAAGTACTAAATTTGACCCATTTACCTTTGAAGGAATAAATAATTTTTTGGACAAACAGTGGATGGTTGCTGACTTTACATCTTCTCCTTTTTCAGGAAATGTATATATGGGCTATGTTGATTATAATCTGAAGGATACAGCGATTAATATGATGGTTGAAGTGATTGAGCCGTCAGATACTTTTATGAAATTTCATCCTGTTAAAGTAACTTCGGATAGTTTCAAATTTGTTCAATATGCATCAATAGATTTGGACAATGATGGAAATCTGTATTTAGGCTTTGTAGGCACATATGATTCTATACAATACAGTTTTTTTAATTGTGTATCTAAAGACGGGGGAAAAACGTTTAGTGAGCCAAAAAAAATCAGCGATATGTATTTTCCGGGATTCACAGGAGGCTCAGACAAAAGTACTATAGTTGGCGTTAGAGATAGATATTTCCCAAGCCCATATATAGCAATAGACAAGAGCTCCAGTATAAATGAAGGAAGAATCTATGCAACATGGACAAGTCCCGGACTTGACACCATTGATTCCGGAGGTTCTGACATATTCTTGTGTTATTCAGATGATAGAGGTATAGATTGGACAAAACCAATTATTGTAAATAATGATTCTCTTGCAAATTCTGATCAGTTTTATTCTACATTGGAAGTAAATAGTACAGGGATACCGATTCTTACTTTTTATGATAAAAGAGAAGATAGTTTAAACTATAACACTCATTATTATATAACTTACTCTTTGGATTTGGATAATTTGGATTTTTCTACACAATATGCCATGACGCACAAAGCAAGTGATTTTTCAAAAATAGGATATAAAACAAAAGGTTTTGGTATTGGGGAGTACAATAAAATAGTTTCAACAGAGCACTTTGCTATACCTTTTTGGTCAGATGGAAGAAAAAACACAGGAGATGTAAATATATATATGGCTAGAATACCTCTGGATGGAATAGAGCATACTGTTGATGTAAAAAACATTAGTATTGCATCGGATAAGATAACAGTTAATTCAATAAGCCCCAATCCAAGCAATGGCATATTTAATATAAGCTATACTACCAAATCGGTATCGAAAGTGACATTTGATGTATTCGATATATCAGGTAAAAAAGTTTATAAAAGTAGCGTTCCAAAACAAGACCAAGGGCAGCATATAACAAAGCTCAATTTAATAACTCTTGACAAAGGTTTATACATTTTAAAAATAACCACCAAATTCGGTTTGATAAGTAAAAGTATTATAATAAACTAAAATATAAATATCATGAAAAAGGGCGTTTATTCATTGATTTTTATTCTTATATCGACATTTGCATATACTCAAAAAAGTGCAGAAGAATTGTGTCGCAATTCTAAGATAGGCCGTTTTAATAGTATTTTGAAATGGAGAGATACCGGCAATCAGGATGATTTTGATATTAATTATTATAAAATAAATCTTGAAGTTTTTCCCGGTTCCAAAAGAATAATAGGTATTGTTGATATTCATAGCACATGTGTTAAATCAGGACTAAAAAGGTTGGATTTGGATTTTACATCATCATTAAAAGTGGAATATGTTAATTTAAATGGTAAAAGTTTATTGTTTGAGCACGACTATAACAATAAAATCTTAAAAGTTTTTCTTAACAAGGTTTACTCCAAAGGAGAGAATATTAATATTGCGATAAAATATATTGGAGAGCCCGGAGGATCTTTTCATTTTGATACCAAATATGGGAAACCCTTGATTTGGACAAAAACAGAACCATATGGCTCTCTAGACTGGTTTCCATGCAAAAACCTTCCTAAAGATAAGGCTGATTCTGTAGATATGATAGTAACAGTACCTGCAAGTCTAACAGTTGCATCAAATGGCTTATTGGTTAGCACTGATACATTAGATAACAACAAAGTGAGATATTCTTGGGCGGAGAGATATCCTATTGCTACATATTTGATTTCTCTCGCTATTAATCCGTATAAGATAAGAATAGATTATTTCAAGTATAGTGATACTGATTCGATGCCGGTGATTAACTATATAATATCTGATGATTATGATGCTAATAGCGAACGATACAGTGTTGTGCCGGAGATGCTCAAAGCATTCACGGGCTATTTTGGCGAATATCCCTTTGTTAAAGAAAAATACGGTAATGCTGAATTTCCATGGGGAGGTGGAATGGAACACCAGACCTTAACAAGCTTGTTAGGTCCTCATGAATTTTTGTTAGCGCATGAATTGGCGCATCAATGGTGGGGTGATATGATTACTTGCCAAGATTTTCATCATATTTGGTTAAATGAGGGTTTTGCTACCTATTCAGAAGCACTTTGGGCGGGATACAAGAACGGGAAAGAAGCTTATCACAATAAGATGAAGGACAAAGAATATCTTGGTTCGGGTACTGTATATGTTGAAGATATAACAAATCCGGGGGACATTTTTGACGGAAATTTATCTTACAAAAAAGCTGCTTGGGTATTGCATATGCTCCGTCATGTTATTGGAGATGATGAAAAATTTTTTAATATCTTAAAATCCTATGCGAGTAGTGCCAAAAGGTATAGTGTTGCAAATACAGCTGATTTTGTTTTTATTTGTGAGAAAGTATCCGGAAAAGATTTGGCACAGTTTTTTGACCAGTGGATATACGGAGATTATCATCCGGTATATTTATACGACTGGGACTATAAAGAAACAAATGGAAAATATGAATTGGTATTAAACATAGAACAGTTTCAGACACAAAATCTATTCACTATGCCTATTGATGTAAGTGTAATGACGGAAGATGGTGAAAAAACTTTTGTCGTAAACAACTTTGATAAACTGCAAGGCTATAGTTTTGTTTTGGATAGCAAACCTATTAAAGTGACCTTAGATAAAGACAACTGGATACTTAAAGAAGTAAGGGAAGGTATTTCTATGGTAAATCATGACAACAATGAAGTCTTATTGTCAATTTCCAGTTCCGGGACTTATGGACACATTATCCCTGATGGCTTTGGCAATGGTTTGATTTATCCAAAGGAAGGAAAAAACAATTTATATTTTGGGACATTAATGTTTGGAAATAGCGATGAGTATGTAGCGGATATATCAGAAAAAGGTAGTGGTAGAGATTTTAAACAATTGGATGGATCAAATTTTGAAATAAATAGCACTTCAATTTCAAATCTGAATATCAATATCAAATATTCGGATGAAAAACATCCGGAGAGTAAAAATATTTTAGTCGATCAGACGAGTTATTCATGGAATATTGAGCCTTATAGAGAGTTGATACTGTTTAAATATAAGATTATCAATAATGGTATAGAGAATCTAGATAGCTTCTATATATCTCAATTTATGGATTTTGATATACCGGATTACACGGAAAATTATATCTCAAAAGATGAAAGCAATAGATTGTTGTATCAATACTCTAATGGCATATATTGTGGTGTTAAAGTATTGGACAATACGGATAAGATAAATTATGTATCAGTATCAAGTGCTGTGGACAATCTTGGTGAAACAAAAAAGTTTAAATACTTAACGGGAAGATTAAACGATTTCAAAGAAGGAGTAAAAAACGATTGGAGCACAATGTTGTCAAGAGGACCATATACATTTAATTCGGGAGATACTTTAGTTGTTGATTTTGCTTTAGTCGCCGGCACAAACGAGTCAAATATTAAGAAAAATGCCGATTATGCTCAAAGCTTATTTGATAAATATCTTGTGTCAAATAAAAATATTATAGAAAATGAAACAAATGTTTGGGTAAAAGTATTTCCCAATCCAATACTTGATAAAATCAATATGGAATTGTATTTGGATACTTCCCAAAAGGTTGAAATTAGTGTTTTTGATGTAAGAGGCAAAAAGATATATTCTGAAAATAGATACTTAAAACAGGGAGGAAGCAGTATTAGTATCAACAGGCCATTGAAAAGTGGCATCTATTTTTATAAAATAAATACAGAATTGGGGGTGTTGAGCGGAAAAATTATTAAATAATGGTTAAACATAAATTTGACTTGCTTGTTAGTAAGCTAAATAAAAACAAATTAAAATATGGGAGTAATTAATAAAATTTCATGTGATTGGCAGGGAAAAATGGCATTTGAAGCAGAGTTGCCAGGAGGTAAAATAATGCTTGATGCAGGTGAAGCCGTAGGCGGTGAAGGAAAAGGAGTGAGACCCAAACCCTTGGTTTTGGTAGCATTAGCAGGGTGTACGGCAATGGATGTTGCCTCACTTTTTACAAAAATGAAAGCAGAGCCTGAAGATTTTAAAGTAAGTGTGAGTGGAGAACTAACAGAAGAACATCCTAAATATTTTCGTAATGCCCATATCGAATATCATTTTTGGGGAAAAGATTTAAAAAAGAAAAAACTCGAAAAATCAATTAATTTATCTTTGGATAGATACTGTGGAGTAACAGAGATGTTTAGAAAATTTTCAGAAGTGACATTTGAAATAATCTATCACGAAGACTAATATTTTATTTTCTTTGTTTTTGTAGTAAAAATGGCAGGGGTAGAAAATAGCTTATGTCATATTGGCTTTTGCCAAACAGTCTGACTGTCAGTATGTCACCTTTTAAAATACTATTCAACATGGTTTGATTTTTGAGAGTATTCTATTTGTATATTTAATAAATAATAAAATAATAAAAGCAATGACATACGATATATTTACTATAAAGGCACAAGATGCTATCGTAAAAGCTCAAAGTATTGCTGCCGGCAATGAGCAACAATCGGTAGATACACCTCATTTGCTTAAGGGAATATTTGAGACAGATGAGGATCTGAGTAAGTTTTTATTTCAAAAGTTAGGAGTGAATTTTTCATTATTAAAAAGTCAACTTGATCAAGAAATTAAAAACTATCCGAAAGTACAAGGAGGCGAAAAACAATATTTGTCAGGAGATGCTAACAAAGCATTGTCAACAGCAAAGAAATTACTTAAAGAATTCAAAGATGAATACATTTCTCTTGAGTTAATGCTATTGGCTATACTCAAAGGAAAAGACAAAGGAGCTAGAATTTTAAAAGATTTAGGAGTTACCGAAGACGGATTGAAAGCAGCAATAGCAGAATTGAGAAAAGGGAGAACTGTCAAGGATCAGAGTGCGGATAATCAATACAATGCATTGAACAAATATGCCATAAATCTGAATGAAAAGGCCGAAAACGGAAAACTTGATCCTATAATAGGTAGAGATGAGGAGATAAGAAGGATTCTTCATATATTGTCCAGAAGAAAAAAGAACAATCCTATATTATTAGGAGAAGCCGGAGTAGGAAAGACGGCAATAATTGAGGGTATAGCTTGGAGGATAGTAAAAGGTGACGTTCCTGAAAACCTCAAGAATAAAAAGATTTTTTCTTTGGATATGGCATCGTTAATAGCCGGAGCAAAATACAAAGGAGAGTTTGAAGAGCGATTGAAAGCAGTCATAACAGAAGTAAAAGATTCTGATGGTCAAGTTGTGTTGTTTATCGATGAAATCCATACTTTGATTGGTGCAGGAGGAGGTGGTGGAGCAATAGACGCTGCCAATATATTAAAACCTGCTTTGGCTCGAGGAGAGCTACACACTATAGGAGCGACCACTTCGGATGAGTATCAGAAGTATTTTGAAAAGGACAAGGCGTTGGTCAGAAGATTTCAGACTGTATACATAGATGAACCAAGTACAGAAGACACAATTTCAATATTGCGTGGAATAAAGGAAAAATATGAAGTTTATCACAAAGTAAAAATCTTAGATGAAGCTTTAATTGCAGCTGCTGAATTATCTCATAGATATATTACTGAGAGGAGATTGCCTGATAAAGCTATAGATTTGATAGATGAATCAGCGGCAAAATTGAGGCTTGAACTTGATTCTGTCCCTGAAGAAATTGACGAATTAAACAGAAAGCTTCGTCAATTGGAAATCGAAAGAGAAATGATAAAAAGGGAAAAGAATAAATCTAAGTTGAAAATCATAGAAGAAAAAATAGCTACTCTTAAAGAGAAAACAAATTCAATAGTATCCAAGTGGAAATTTGAAAAAGAAATAGTAGAAACTATTCAGAAGATCAAAAAAGAAATAGATGAAATTGAGATTGTAGCAGAAAAAGCAGAAAGAAACGGAGAATATGAAAAAGTAGCTAAAATAAGATATGAGGAGCTTCCCAAAAAAGAAGCTATGCTCAAGGCAAGTGAGGATAAACTGCACAATATCCCTGATGAGGAAAGATTCGTTAGAGAGATAGTTACTGCTAATGATATAGCAGAAGTGGTAGCAAAATGGACTGGTATTCCGGTTTCAAAAATGATGAAGGGCGAAAAAGACAGAATACTGCATCTTGAAGACGACCTTGCAAAAAAAGTTATAGGACAGAAAGAGGCTATTGAAGCTGTTTCTGATGCGATAAGAAGAAGTAGAGCTGGTCTTCAAGATGACAAAAAACCAATAGGATCATTTTTGTTTTTAGGACCAACCGGAGTTGGAAAAACATATTTGGCAAAACAATTAGCCGAACTATTGTTTGATAGCTCAAAGAGTATGATTCGTATTGATATGAGTGAGTATCAAGAGAGGCATACAGTGTCAAGACTTGTAGGAGCTCCTCCGGGATATGTTGGTTATGATGAAGGAGGTCAATTGACAGAGGCGGTGAGGAGGAATCCATATTCAATAGTATTATTGGATGAGATAGAAAAAGCCCATAAAGATGTTTATAATATATTGCTTCAGGTCTTGGATGACGGAAGATTGACAGACAATAAAGGTAGGGTTGTCAATTTTAAAAATACTATTATAATTATGACATCAAATATTGGTTCAGAGATAATTCTTGATAATTTTTCTGAATTGGAAATGTTGAAGACTAAAGAAGAAAGAGATATGCTTTTGAAGGACACAAAAGAGGAGATATTTGGAATGCTTAAAGAATTTATGCGCCCTGAATTTCTGAACAGAATAGATGAAAAATTAATGTTTTTACCTCTTGATAAAGAACAGATCAAAAAAATAGCTTTATTGCAACTGAAAGACTTGGAGAAAATGCTTAAAAAACAAAGTATGGTTCTTGAGGTGAAAGATGCTGCGTTGAGTTTGTTGGCAGATCTAGGTTACGATCCTGCATATGGAGCAAGACCTCTAAAGAGGGTAGTGCAACACGAGATTATAAATGAGATGTCTAAAAAAATCTTAGGAGGAGAATTTTTACCGGGAGATAAAATAATAGTCAATGCAAAAGACAGAAAGTTTGAGTTTGAGGTAAGAAAGGCTAAAGAAGTAGAATAAGAATAAAAAGCCCCGAAAAAATCGGGGCTTTTTATAGAATTATATGTTTTACTCCTCTCTTAATTTCAGTCCCAATTCTACCATCTGCTCTTCATCTACAGTATCGGGTGCATCTATCATCACGTCTTTACCCTGATTGTTTTTTGGAAATGCGATGTAATCCCTGATTGAACTTTGGTTATTCATTACAGCGCAAAGTCTGTCAAAACCAAAAGCAATTCCCCCGTGTGGCGGTGCTCCATACTCAAATGCTCCAAGTAGAAAACCAAATTGTTTTTGAGCTTCTTCTTTGGTAAAGCCTAAAAGTGAAAAGTTTTTGGACTGCAATTCTCTATCGTGAATTCTTATTGAACCTCCACCTATTTCGGCACCATTAATCACCAAATCATAGGCATCAGCCTTAAGGTTTTTCAATGTTTCAAAATCTCCGCTTTTCATTTTTTCTATCTCATCTTTTTTGGGTGCTGTAAATGGGTGGTGCATTGCAAAAAACCGACCTGCATCTTTATCCCATTCCAAAAGTGGAAAATCCAATATCCAAACCGGTTTAAAATCTCCATCTTTCATCAAGCCCATATTCCTCGCCATCTCTAATCGGAGTTCCCCCAATTGTTTGCGAACCTTATCCACTTCACCCGATAGTATCAACAACATATCTCCTGCTTCAGCACCCATCAATTCACCCCATGACTTAAGTTGCTCTTCGGTAAAAAATTTGCCTATAGAACTCCTAATTGTTCCATCCTCTTCAAACTTCACATAGACCAATCCTTTTGCTCCTACTTGTGGTCTTTTTACCCATTCGGTAAGTTTTTTTATCGCTTTATTTGAATATTCTTTGCTTTGACCTTTAGCATTTATTCCGGCGATCAATTCCGAATCGTCAAATACACTAAAACCATGACCTTTTGCTACATCATTAAGTTCGACAAATTTCATGTCAAATCTCAAATCCGGTTTATCAGATCCGTAAGTTTTTATGGCATAATCGTAATCCATTCTGGGAAAATCACCTAACTCTACCCCTTTAAGAGTTTTGAACAAATGCTTTGTCAAACCTTCGAAAGTGTCCAATATATCATCCCGATGAACAAAAGACATTTCACAGTCAATCTGAGTAAATTCAGGTTGTCTATCTGCTCTTAGGTCTTCGTCTCTGAAGCATTTTACTATCTGATAATATTTGTCCATTCCTGCTACCATAAGGAGTTGCTTAAAAGTCTGAGGTGACTGTGGCAATGCATAAAACTGTCCTTTATTCAATCTGCTCGGTACAATAAAATCCCTAGCACCTTCAGGAGTACTTTTTATTAAAAACGGGGTTTCTACCTCGATAAATCCTCCTCCACCAAGATATTTTCTCACTTCTAAAGAGCAATTGGATCTAAAGATTAAGTTTTCCTTTACAGGATTACGTCTGATATCAAGATATCTGTATTTCATTCTCAATTCATCACCTCCATCGGTTTTATCTTCAATCGTGAAAGGCGGGACGTCAGAAGAATTCAGAACTTCAAAAGTTTTCACTTCGATTTCTATTTCGCCTGTCGGTCTATTTGGATTTTTATTTGAGCGTTCTCTTACTATTCCTTTTGCCTGTATCACGTATTCTCTACCGGTTTTTCTTGCACTTTCGCACATTTCTTTGTTTTCATCCATAGAGAACACAAGCTGAGTAATACCATATCTATCTCTAAGGTCAATAAAGGTCAGCCCTCCAAAGTCTCTACTTGATTGAATCCAGCCACTTAATATCACTTCATTTCCGGTATTTTCTATTCGGAGTTCTCCACAATTGTGAGTTCTATACATTGTTAAATATTTTCTTTAATAATTTGAAATGCAAAGGTGCACAAAGATTTCTATAAATTTTAATGCAGGTGTCAAAAATTTTATAAAAAATTAAATTGAAAGTGAAAAAATAAGTAGGGCATAATCTGTTTCGCTTTATTTTTTCTTTTTCTTTCTTTTAAAATCACCGCGTTTCCATGCCTTGATAAATCTTCTCCAAGCCATTACATCAAAAATACGCATAGGTTTTATTTGCCCTGTATAGACTGCATCATTTGCTATTTTATTCAATTCGTAATTGGTCGCTTCTTTGCCGTCATAGGGGACTTCTCGTATCATTTTTTTTATTACTTTTTCGGCTAGATTCTCATCTGCTTGCATTTTCAACTTATCAGTTATATCCAGTGCTAAAAGTTCTTGTTTGAAATATTGTTTTCTAGGCCAAGGGTAAATTACTGTTTCGGGTAGCAGTACATCATCCTGAGACATTATTTGGTATACAGAATAAAAATGACTGTTAAGTGTATCCGGGATCACATATTCTATAGGTTTATATCCTACATAAGTAAATTTGATTGTATCTCCTCTTATTGCAACAATGGAGAAAAAACCGTCCAAGCCGGAAACTGTTCCTCTCCTAGTTCCTTTAATATATATATTTGTGTAAGGCAATGGAATGGCCTCCCCGGTATCATCGTTTTGCGTAACCACAACACCGGAAAACTGTACAGCAAATACTTCTTCTTTATTGATTTGAGCTGAAACTGAAAAGACTAAGAAAAATAATATTGTGATCGCAACTAACTTCATAAAATATGTTATTTTTGTATTCTAATGTATCATAACGAAAAAAACATTGTC
This sequence comes from Saprospiraceae bacterium, assembly GCA_026986005.1. GTDB lineage: Bacteria > Bacteroidota > Bacteroidia > Chitinophagales > Saprospiraceae > JADJGA01. Next base: position 3,014 of record JALSPK010000195.1, on the reverse strand, counting down.
CTGTGTATAAATAATAATAAATATCATCAGGATTTTAAAAATATTCTATTTTCGTTCAGATACTACATGAAAAATGGTTTGTAACAAGTAAATAACTATGTCATTTTGATACCCAGATAGATAAATATCCAACACACAAGTACACTAATTAATATATATCCTAATGCTGTTTGGATATTACCGGATTCTAGCATTTGGAATGTCTCAAATCCAAAAGTTGAAAAAGTCGAAAACCCTCCACAAAATCCTATCAGCAACAACAACCTCAGGTTGTCCGGAATATCCAATTTTATTTGCAGACCAATAAAATATCCTAAAATAAAACAACTCAATATATTGGCAACAAATGTAGCGTAAGGTATTTGAAAACTAAATTTTTCAAATAATCTCCATATTGCATATCTAGCCATGCTACCAAGTCCTCCTCCTATAAATACGAATAAAAATTTCACTCCTTTTGTGCTTTTTTTCTTTTTAATAAATAAACTAAAATACCGGTGAGCATCATGGCTAAGCCTAAAATTGTAATAAATAATAGATTGATGTTTATAAAGCTAAAAGAGTACGCTATATAAATAAAAATGATGTTTGTCATGATCAATATAGATGTAACTTCCATGTGACTAAAACCCAAATCCAATAATAAATGATGAATGTGCCCCCTGTCCGGATGAAAAGGCGATTTCCCCTTAAGTAACCTAAGAGACATGATTCTAACCGTATCAAAAATAGGGATTATCAAAACTGAAATAGCAAAGACAGGACCGGATTTAATAAAAAGAATGGGATTGGTTTGCTCTTTATTGATTTCAAAAAACTTAATTGCGAGCACAGCAGCAACCAAACCTATAAGTAAAGACCCCGTATCCCCCATGAAAATTTTAGCCGGAGTATAATTGTAATTCAAAAATGCAATAATAGAACCCGCCATGGCAAATGCAACAATGGATAATTCAATTCGATCAACTTCATAAAACAAAAAACCAAAAACAACAGAAGTCAATAGCCCAATTGTACCAGCTAATCCATTGACTCCATCTATCAAATTAAATGCATTGATTATTGCTATTATGACAAACATTGAAAACAATGCGCTCCATAAAAAAGGAATTTCATGAATACCAAAAATACCATACAATTCCGATATTCTCACATTTGATTGAAAAACAAGTATAAATGCCGCCACAATTTGCGCTCCAAATTTTTTTAAAGGAGAAACAGGTTCAATATCATCTTTAGCACCTATCAGAAATATAATGATAAATGCTGACAAGATATATTGTAAGTCTCCCAAAGAGTTGAAAGGAGTCCATAAAATAATAGAAAACAACAAACCTGCAAAAATACTAATTCCACCCAGACGGGGGATTATCTCCGTATGAGACTTTCGATCGTCAGGCACATCATACAATTTTTTTTTGTACGCAATATCAATTATTGCCGGAATCACACGGTAAGTTAGTAAAAAAGAAGTAATGAATGCAAGTATGATATTGTACATTATCTATTTTTCCTTATCGTTAAACTCCTTAAATAGTTTGTCCAATTCTTTTCCAAACTTATCTATTCCTTTTCCTAAACTCTCCATACCTTTTTTAAAATTCTCAGCAGCTTTATTAAAGTCTTTGTCCTCTTTTATTTTCTGGAAAATTTTGGTAATATCTTTTTCTTTATCAATAATACCATTTATTTTACCAAAAAGATTATCCCATTCTTCATTGTCAAATTTTATATCCAAAGGCAATTCTGATTTCACCCTGTAAAATGTGTATTTTATGCCATTCTTAACTATTCTTTTTTTATCCTTGCCTGTAAAGTCATCTTCAAATTTTTTATAACAGTCTTCAGTTAGTTTTTTAAACTTTTCATCAGCAACTTTCCAATCATCTTTTTTATAATCATTGTGTTTTTTCTCAATTTTATTAATGAAATTATCAAATGATGCAAGATACAATGACTTGGATGTACATTCATCAAAAGTACATGATGTGTTAATCAATACAAGACTCAATAAAACAAAAAATATTTTTTTCATATGATTTTTCATAAATGATTATTTTTCAATAAAAATTATAGAGACTTACAAAAATAACACTTTTTTTTAATACCACCCTATTTCAATGATGTATTTCATGTTTTATCGGTTAAATAGTGTCTGTCTATAAATAGTGTCTATTCACAAAGTCATTAAAATATAAAAATAATCTTTTTGTGATATAATGTAACTATACAGGTAGAATCATTTTTCATCTCAAAAACACTCTATCTGTATAGTTACTTACTTTATTCAAATTACTGATGCTAAAGCATCACTAATTCTCAGAAAGACAAAAATCTCATCAAAAATCATTATTTTTCAAAAATCAAGCACTTTATAGACAAACACTACTAAGATTGTGAATAATATATACAAAATGATGAATCACAAGATGCTATTTTATAAATAAATAAAGCTCAACAATTGTTGAGCTTATTAAAGTCCCCAAAGCCTTGGGGAGACGGGACTCGAACCCGTCCCCAAAGCCTTGGGGATGACAGGCAAAAATCTAAAGAATATTTTTAGGAGAAGCAATAAGATTTCGCAATTGTTTTTTAGAATACTTTTTTAATTTTTTTTCTCTTTGAAGAGCTTCACGCTTATTATTAAAAGCTTCAACATAAACCAATTCCCAAGGATAAAAACGAGAAGTAAAAGAAGCACATCCATTGTTATGTTGAATTAAACGTTTGGAAGGGTCTAAAGAGTACCCTTTGTAAAAAGTGTCACTACTAAGATTGTGAATAATATATACAAAATGATGAATCACAAGATACTATTTTATAAATAAAAAAAGCTCAACAATTGTTGAGCTTATTAAAGTCCCCAAAGCCTTGGGGAGACGGGACACGAACCCGTCCCCAAAGCCTTGGGGATGACAGGCAAAAATCTAAAGAATATTTTTAGGAGAAGCAATAAGATTTCGCAATTGTTTTTTAGAATACTTTTTTAATTTTTTTTCTCTTTGAAGAGCTTC
>JALSPK010000194.1 GCA_026986005.1 Saprospiraceae bacterium | reverse complement strand
TAAAAGACAAAAGTAAAAAGATAAAAGGGAACAATGGTGGTTTTAGAAACGCTACCCCCTCAAGCAACGCTCACGGCACTGCGCTCCCTCTTATAATTTCTCTCCATTTCATTACGAGAAATGATAGGGGGATGACTGAACGGTCTCGGCGATAGCCTGAGAATCGAGTGAGTAAATCTCACTCGATAGTGAAAGAACCGATACATCAGCATCGGAGTAGTGCTTTTGGTACTTAAGTGTATTGTTTTTAGGGATGTGCGGGATGGAGCTACTCCGGTTTCGGAGCTTGCGGAGAAACAGGAGGCTGGGAGGTAGCTTGGCAAAAAAAGCAATACCGAAGCAGAAAATCGTTTTCTTGACATTTATTCGTTAGGAGAACCTGAATTTAGAATTGCAATTATTAAGGATACTTCAAAAGGGACTACTCAGATTAAACAGAAATCATTTTTATTCTTTACTTAGTGTTAAGCCTTGCTACAATTATACCGTTCTTTTTCTTGAAATTTTCCAAGTAATCTTCTAATGGTTCCTTTGAGATAACCACTTGTTTTTGGGAAAAAGATTCATGAAACAAATGTAATCTACCTTCAATGATTATAGCCAAACCTACGTGAGCGATATCGAGTCCATTTATAGATGTAGTGATAGCAATTATATCTCCGTTTTGAATTTTATTTTCAAATAAATGAATTTTTTCTTTTGGGATATATTTCAGTTTTGCTTTGGATATTTTCTTTTCAATGTATACGATTTTTTCTAAAAATCTCTTATTTTTTAATTGCTTATAATACACCGGGTGAGTCGACATGAAATTTACTTTAGAGTCAAAATTATCTTTTGCAAATGAATTACTGATTATTGATATAAGATTCATCCTTTCATTATCCGTCAACCATTCTGTAAAGTAATGCAATCTTGAAGGATACTTATTTATCACACCATTTTTATACCTGATTTTTGTTAATACTTTACTTAAATCACTAAATCCAATTGTTTTATTATAGATACAAGTCGAAATTGCAATTACATTTTCAACAAATGTAGTACAGTCCATTTCTCTAAGATTAATAACTAATTTTTCTTCTCCTTCTTTTTCCAAAGTATGGGCAACATAAGGTGTACCTATCAGATATTTTGCAATAGATATTTCAATTTCGGGTAGTGTTTTATTGCTCAGCTTATTTTTTATAGAATAGTCTATTATGTTATTATATATTCTAATATCATTGCTGTCTGCATCAATCACAATTTGTTTATTTTCTTGGATAGTAAGCTTTTGCGATGGTTTAATGTCATTTTTGCAAGAGAGGACAGATATAAATAGCAAGACAAAATATATACTCGTATATTTCAACAGCTTGATAATGGTTTGGTATAACACTATAATTGTCATTTTAGTTTCATTATATTTTGGATAAAGGTATTAAATATTTTGATATTTGAGAAATAACTCAATCTATTTGGATATATCAGATTATTTTAATTTATTTGTATTGTTATTTTTTTCGTTAACTAAATTCTTGATTATGAAAAAGTACTTTTCAACAGAAGCATTATTTATATTAATGCTGGTAGTAAGTTTTAATTCTATCTTACTAGCACAGTCTGTTTTTCAACCGCAAGCTAAATTTGTAAATATTGACACAAGAGATATTTACAAAAAACTTAAAGTTTTAAGGGATAATAGTAGTGAAATCGCAATCAAACTTCCTGTGATTGGTATGAAGGAAATGGAATTTGCCGCAATAAAAAATAATACAATTTCCGGAGACTTTGAGAAAGAATATCCTGATATATTATCTTTTGACATTGTCTCAAAAGAAAACCCTGAATACAGAGGGGCTTTGACTATAAATAAATCAAAAATGTATGCCAGTATATTGACAAATAAAGGGATGATTGGTATATGGCCGACTAAATCAGGCAGAAGAGATACTTACAAGGTGTATCTTGGTGATAACGATCCTGAACATGTGAGTTCGCCATTGAGATGTGGTGGACAGGAAATTGATAAAACCATGTTTGAATCTCATACTAGTAATAATGTGAAGACCAGAAGCAGCGATAATAATGGTGATAAATTGAGAACTTATAGATTAGTTATAGTGAGTACAGGAGAGTTTTATGAAGCCAATGGAAAAAATAAAAACAAGGTAAATAGCCTGATAGTCGCTGTAGTTAACGGCTGGAATGTAATATTGAAAAATGATATTGCGGTAAGGTTGACATTGGCAAAAACGCCTTTTATCTTCACAAATAAAAATACAGATCCTTTCAAGCCAAATGGTTCCGGAGGTGCTTCTAGGACAACTCAAGCTGTTGATGCTATTCATTTAAAATTTCCTAATAAAAACTCATATGATATTGGGCATGTAATGCACAATCATAGTACGGCTTTAGATCCAAATCAATTATGGGATAATGGTGGGCTTGCCGGCTTGGGGGTAGTTTGTAATAATGGTACATATTTTGGGACAACAGGAGGGCCAAATAAGGCGGCGGGTTGGAGTGGATCGTACTATAATGATGACAATGGATATATACAATTGTCTGTTCATGAGGTAGGGCATCAATTTAACATGACACATACATTTAATGGAACGGGGGGAGCTTGTACAGACAATATATCTGATAATACAGCATATGAGATTGGAAGTGGTACGACCATCATGTCATATAGCAGTAGTTGCAGAGCAGATCAGAATATCCCTGAAGGAGGAGTTGTTGATAATTATTATCACTCCAATAGTATAGAAAGAGCAGTTAATTATATTAGAGATATAGCCATATGTGGTTCTGTTAGTAATTCAGGTAATACCCCTCCTGTAGTAGACGCGGGTAAACATTTTATTATTCCCAAAAATACACCTTTCGTTTTGACTGGAGAAGCATCTGATGCGGATGGTGACTATATAACATATTGTTGGGAACAGTATGATGAAGATGGCCCGGGAACTCCTGCACAAGGTTATATCGGTGCTGCTGCGGCTTCAAATAGAAAAGCCCCTCTTTTCAGGTCTTATCCACCTACACCTGACCCTAAAAGATATTTTCCCAATATGAGATATATTCTGGAAGGGAGGAATAGAAATTTGGCTTTTGAAGCATTGTCCTCTGTAAATCGTGTTATGCATTTCAGGCTTTTGGTTAGGGATAATAGTTTAAAAGGTGGAGGTGTCGCTTGGGATGAAACAACTATCACCGTTGATAATAAGGCAAGCTTGTTTCAGGTTAATTCTCAAAATAGTAATACTACATTGAATGCAGATGGTGTTAATAAATTTAAAGTAATGTGGAATGTAGGTGGAACAGACAAAGCGCCTATCAGTTGTTCAGAAGTAGAAATTTACTTTTCAGATGATGGAGGAAAGACATTCCCATTTTTGTTGGCGACTACGGCTAATGATGGTTCTGAAGAAATAATTGTGCCAAATTTACCTACAGTTGAGGGTCGAGTAATGGTAAAGGCAAAAGGCAATATATTCTTTGATGTAAATAATAAGGACATCGAAGTGACGTCCTCTTGTGGTGCAATAGGAACTTCATTTTTGCCAAACATAGATGTAGTTGGAAATGATAATGGTGGTGAAGTTGATGAAAAACTAAACTTAAATTTGAAACCGGTATATGGACACAAAGTGACTAAATTTACAGGAAGTATACGTTCCAACGATATTGCCTCAAATCTAGTATTTAAAAAAGGAAATTCTTGTGCCGGTGCAGGAAATGATGTTAATTATGATTTGCACCAATTTTATGTATCCAAAGCAGGTACTTACAAATTTAAATATAGTGGAGTGTATGGATTGGTGATGAATATATACGAATCTTCATACAATGAAAGTGATCGATGTGAAAATTGGCTTAATTCTAGCGCAAAGCTTTCAGGATCTAATGTTTCTTTGTATGACAATTTTAGCGTTAATCTTAAAGAAGGTAAAAAATATATTATAAGAATAAGTAGTTTTAGTTCTACAACGCCATCGCTACCTGCCAATTACAGCATCATTGCTAGCACGAAACCATCAGGAGCTTTGATGTATAGCGATATAATACCACCTGGAGATGATTACAGTTATACATATATTGCAGTAGACAATTCTAATGATATTATAGCTGAGATAAGTGATAATTCTGATTTTAGATATTTGAATGCAGGAGTTTATACGATTAGGGGAGCAAGTGTAGCTAATACTGACACTACTTTGTTTAAAGGATTTAAAGAGCAAAAAATGAGTGATTTGCTCAGTGAAATTATTGGAAGTAATCTATGTGCTAACCTGAGTTCAAACACAATACAGTTGACCGCTTTTGGTTCTGCTTGTCCTATTAGTGATGAAGGTATTACCGATTTACTATGTAATGACAATGGAACAAATATGAATCCGGATGATGATTTTATTACTTTTACTCTGAATCCTGTAGGTTTTCAGGATAGTTCTAAATATTATTTGGAGTTAGCAGATGGATTGACAATTGTGCCAGATTCAGCTTCATTTAATTCGCCTACGGATTTTGTATTGACAGGAGTAAAAGGAGATAGTGATATTCCAGCTGAATTATTATATGGTGATGATTGTCATTTTGCATTTACAATTACCAATCCGGGGACTTGTTCTGATTGTTCAAATGCGGAAGCTAGAATCAATGAATTTCACTATGATAATGAAAAAGCAGACGAAAATGAATTTGTAGAGATATATGTAATTGATCCACAGCCTGATTCTTTGAATCATTATGCTGTCACCTTATACAATGGTAGCACAGGTAAAAAATATGCAAAAGAAACTTTGGATAATATGGATGTCACCAAAGGCAATAATGGCAGCTATTACGTTTGGAAGCCCTCATCAATTCAAAATGGAGGTCCTGATGGATTATCATTGACAGGAGAATGCAATGTCCTCGAATTTATTAGTTACGAGGGAACATTTACTGCTGTAGATGGTGATGCACAAGGAATAACAAGTGAAGATATTGGTGTATCTGAGCCAAAAAATACACCAAAGGGAGGTTCGCTTCAATTTATAGAAGGAGAATGGGTACAAACCATTGCCTATAACACCATGGGAAAAGTTAATGATTTAGGACCATGTATAATTGCAGGAGTTGATTTGAGAGATGTCATTTGTTTTAACAACAATACTTCAGCAAACCCCACAGATGATATTATTCTGTTTAATTTGATGCCGATTGGAAATCAATTGGAAGGAGATTATACTGTTTCATTAAGTGATGGAAGTCTTAATCCGTCATCAGCAAGTTTTGATAGTTTGACACTTTTTGAAATAGGTAACCATATTGCAGGTAGTGGAGATATTGAGATTACAATTAAATCAATGATTAATAGTGAATGTACTTTTAGTTTTACCCTTACTGATCCCGGTAGTTGTTCTCCTGATTGTGTAATAGATTCATCAGGTTTGTCTGATGTTGCTTGTGACAATAATAACACACCAAATTATCAAGGAGATGATTATATTGCATTTGCCTTGAACCCAGTAGGATACAACAATTCTAATAAATATACACTTAAAGTAAATGGGGGTAATATTACACCTGGAGAAGCCAATTATGGAATCAAATCTGATTTTGCTTTGTGGAAAGGAAGTGCAGGAAATGGGGATATTACATTGAATATTGTTGATAAAGGAAAAGACACATGTTTATACGAACTGACAATAGTTGATCCGGGAGTTTGCTCAACTGATGCTGTAGAAAGTGTAAATAAGAAAGAAAAATACATATCTTTGTATCCAAATCCGGCTGGAGAGGATTTGTACTTCAAAACTAGTTTAAAAGATATTTCTAAAGTGAAAATTATTAATAGTTTTGGTAAAGTCGTTGTGTTAAGAAATTATAAAAATAAGATAAGTATTAGGAAATTAGTTGCAGGATCATATTTTATTTTGTTTTATAATGATAAACAAATGTTAATTGAAACTCATAAATTTTTAAAACAATAGTAAAATATGCATAAAGTTATTATCCTTGATTTTGGGTCTCAATATACCCAGCTGATAGCAAGGAGAGTGCGGGAACATAATGTTTTTTGTGAAATATATCCTTACAATAAATTTCCGGTAGGAGATGATATTTCTGCCGTTATTTTATCAGGAAGTCCATTTTCGGTTAAAGACGAAAACGCTTTGAAGATTGATTTATCCTGCATTGTAGATAGGTATCCTGTATTGGGTGTTTGTTATGGAGCGCAATATTTAGCTGATTATTATGGCGGAGATGTAAGACCTTCAGATAAGAGGGAATATGGAAAATCACATATCCATTTTGAAAAAAACGATCCTTTTTTTGAAGGAATTGATGATGGTAGTACTGTATGGATGTCACATGCGGACTCAATTGTACAATTGCCTGATCAATTTGAAGTAATAGCTAGGACAAAGTCAATACCTATTGCTGTATTCAAGTCCAAAGAGGGTACTTTTAAGTATCCAGTTTATGGCATCCAATTTCATCCTGAGGTTTCACATACGCAAGCAGGTAAGGAGTTTTTAGGTTATTTTTTATTTAATATCGCAAGTTGTGAACCCGAATGGTCACCCCATTCCTTTGCAGTACAAAAGATTAAAGATCTTAAGGACGAATTGGCTGATGACAAGGTCATTTTAGGTCTGTCTGGGGGAGTAGATTCTTCTGTTGCTGCCATGCTTCTGCACAAGGCTATTGGAACAAATCTGCACTGCATATTTATTGATAACGGTCTATTGAGGAAGAATGAATTTGAGCAAGTATTGGAGTCTTACAAAGGGCTAGGGTTAAATGTAAAGGGGGTAGATGCAAAAAGCTTATTTATCAATAGGCTCAAAGGGATTTCAGATCCTGAAGGTAAGAGAAAAATTATAGGAAAGGCTTTTATTGATATTTTCGAAAAAGAGTCAAAATATATACGAGGAGCAAAATGGTTGGCTCAGGGTACAATTTACCCGGATGTTATTGAGTCTGTGTCGGTAAACGGGCCTTCAGTAACTATTAAATCTCACCACAATGTTGGTGGATTACCTGAAAAGTTGAACTTAAAGATAATAGAACCGTTAAAAATGTTGTTTAAAGATGAGGTTAGGAAAGTTGGCAAAGAAATAGATGTTCCTGACTATATTTTAAACAGGCATCCTTTTCCGGGACCTGGTCTGGCGATAAGGATTTTGGGTGATATTGATGAGGAAAAAGTAAGACTTTGTCAGGAAGCTGATGCAATATTTATTGACGCATTGACAGAATCAGGTTGGTATGACAGAGTATGGCAAGCAGGGGCTATTTTACTTAATACAAAGAGCGTTGGAGTGATGGGAGATGAGAGAACATACGAATTTGTTGTTGCTTTACGTTGTGTAAATAGCGTTGATGGAATGACAGCAGATTGGAGTGATTTGCCCCATGAATTGTTGGGCAAAGTAGCAAACAAAATTATTAATAATATAAAAGGAATAAATAGAGTAGTTTATGATATTAGCACAAAACCGCCTTCAACTATTGAATGGGAATAAGTTTTTATTGGTATTGGTTACATTATTATTTTTTTCTTCTTGTGGTATTTTTTCTGATTCCAGGAGTAAAAGACCTAGATATAAAAATAAAAGGACGACCGTTAAACACAGACCTAAGAAAAAGAATACATCTAAGGTAGATAGTGTTCAATGGCCGGATAATCATAATAAAAATGAGCAGAGCAATAAAGACGAATTATTTGGTACAATTAAAAAAGATCAATATGTTGTTGATTTATTGATTCCTTTTGATGTAAATAAAGCTTACGACAATCTTGAAATGTTTGAGAAAAGCTCATCGAACAAATTTATGCATTATTATATGGGTATTATGATAGCTCTGGAAGAATTAAGACAACAAGGGATTGGTATTACGCTTAACGTCTTTGATGCACCGATTAAAAATAACAGAGTTTCTGTAATTAAATCAAAGATTTCTTTAAACTTGCCTGATGTTATAGTCGGACCTTACCAAAAGAGTCAAATTAGAGAAATGGCATATTATGCAAAGCGAAAGCATATAACTATGGTTAATCCATGGAATGCATTTTCTAGTGTAGCTTCAAATAATCCTGATTACATTCAATTGAAACCCGATTTGAAGAAGTACTATGAAAGTATTGTTGAGGATATTGATGATAATTATCAGGCTAAAGACGTCTATTTAATAGGACTAGATGATAAATATCACAAAAGGAGATTATCAAAAATACAAAAGATACATCTTGAGAAGCATGAAGGGGCAAATGAATATAATACATTTATTATAAATAAGGATTCGCTTAGTAAAGGAGAGACAGCTTATGACTCTTTGTTTACAAAGAATATGTTGAACACAAAAGTATTTATAATACCAAATTGGTCATTTAAAGATGAATCTTTTATTTATTCTGCTTTGCGAAGGATAAATATAGAAAAAGGTGAACAGAAAGTGATAGTTTATGGATTGCCACAAGTTCTGCTAAACTCGACAAAAATCGGATATAGTCTTTTCAAAAGACTTAATATAAGAGTAGCTTCTCAAAATTATTTAGACAATAATAATTATAATGTCAAAAGTTTTAAAAATAAATTTTACAAAAGGACTAGTACATTTCCTGAAAAGCACAATTACGCATATGATGGATACGATATGATGATGTTTGTTGGAAAAAATCTGAAAAAATATGGCACAAAATTCCAATATTTTATTGTGGGGAAAGAGCAAAACTTTCTTAATAATAGTATTCTTTTATCTAAAAATATAAAAAAAGAGGATTTGAGAAAAGAAAGACTTGACAAAATTAATTATTTTGAAAATTCTAAATTGAATATATTGGGATTTCATAGGAATAGGTTTGATAAGTTCAAATAACTTCTGTAATGACAGATAAGAGACTAGAGAAGATTAAAAATGTTGCTAATCAAAGACAAGGCAATTTGACTGTTGTCCTTAACAATGTCCACGATCCGCACAATATTGGAGCTGTACTCCGAACTTGTGATTCTGTTGGTATAAAAGAGATTTATGTTCTTTACGATGACGATAGGTTAAGCAAAAAGAATATAGAACTGGGGAAAAGGGCTGCTTCAAGCGCCCGGAAATGGGTGGATGTTTATTTGTATTTTGATGTTAAAAAGTGTTTTGAAGATATAAAGAAAAAATACAAATTCATTTATGGTACTCACTTAAGCACAAAATCCGTTTCATTACATGAATTGAATCTCGCTGAATCTGTTGCGATTGTTTTTGGGAATGAACATGCCGGAATATCAGAGAAAGTATTGGGTTTTCTTGATGGTAATTTTATTATACCTCAAGTTGGGATGGTACAAAGTTTGAATATTTCAGTATCTGTAGCAGTGACTTTATACGAAGCTTTAAGACAGAGAGAAAAATTACAGATGTATAAAGATAACAATACACAAACAGCTTCACAAAAGGCTGAATTAATTGATGATTATGTTTCCAGACATGAAAATAAATATAAAGGAAAAAAAATGAAGATTATAGAGTAGGGGAGAAGATACTAAATCTGTTAGTGCCATAAGTTTTTAATTGTATGAAATTTGGATAAATAGAAAAATCATTTCGTTTATCATGTTCAAAAATAAATACTCCTCCTTCTTTGATCAATTCCCTTTCAAATATCAAATCTATAATTATTTTGTTATGTCTGTAATTGTAAGGTGGGTCAGCAAATATTATGTCGAATTTTTTATTTGTATTGCTTAAAAAACGTATTACATCATTTTTAACTATTTTAAGTTCGTCTCCGATTTCCAATTTTCTTTTAACTTCCTTGATGAATTGATTGCAAATATAAAAATTTTCAACCCACGTGACATTGCGACAATCTCGAGATACAAATTCTAAACTTATGCTTCCCGTTCCCCCAAATAAATCAGCTACAGAAATGCATTCAAAGTCGTAAGAATTGTACAATATATTAAACAAAGCCTCCTTTGCCATTTCCATTGTTGGTCTGGTATTGCATTTTTTTAGTGGAGGGTCAAATCTTCTTCCCTTGAATTTCCCTGAAATTATACGCATTTAGCTAAAGAATATATGTCAAAAAATAGGTGTTTAGCTTTTCCTAAAAATACATTGGCGAAGTCGAGTCTATTCAGGTCGTTTACAAAATATATGTTTTTGATATGCTCATACAGAAGTTTATGTATTGATGATTCTTTGTAAACTCTCCCACTGAGAAACACATCAGCCATATTCAGTGGTATCGCATTATTTTTTAAGTTGAGTAGGATGTAATACAAAATATCCTCTTTTGTATTAATTGAGTAGATATTGCTTTGTACTAACTTTTTCTCTCTATAAACGATTGTTTGTAATGAATATTCATGGAAATTTGCCAAAATAAAATCCTTGCTAGTGATACTTTTAGCTGCTTGGCATATTAATGCATCATTGGAATGGTGAATCGAAAATTTCCTGTAATTACTTTTAAGTAGATTATCCAATGCTTTAGGAAAAGGGAAAAAGCTGTAAGAATCAATATTTTGGATATAACTTTTTTGAATTTCAAAGTCATCCAAATATTGTGGAACAGATTGAAGTAAAGAATTGTAATTTTTGATTTCTTTGCTTAATAATACTCTTGGAACAATGGATACTTCATTAGCTGCAAATGCGATAGAAGCCTCAATAAAATTGTCACTTAGAAGGTTATTATTTTTAAATAGCTTTAAAATATATTCACTATCTAGGAAGAAATTTTCCTTAAGTCTAGATAATTCTTTTATTTTAATAATTTTACCATCGGATAGTCTGGTTATAGCAAAAAGCAAATTGTCCCCGGTAATTATCGAGGACAATTTATATTTATCTGTATTATTTAATTCTAAACTTGAATAGTCAATTCCAATCATTCCCAGTTGCCCGTTAGATTAGGAGTATTTAGGTCTCCGAATTTTAATACATTGTCAGGATTGTATCCTGTTTCATATTTTTGGTATTTTTTATCCGCATATTTGCCCATAAATTCTTTATATCTGGTACTGACTTCAACGACATTCACTTTAGTCTTTTGATAATCTATTTCGGCAGCAGCTATATTAAATAATTTCCCATTTGTGAATGGCACATATTTCAAAGAGTCAAGGTCTATTTTTAAATTTTTTATTGAATCTATAGCACTAAAGTAAATGGTGTCATATTCAACATCTTTTACCGAACTAATCTCATCAGGATTACCAATTATTTTTATTACTGGAATACTGTCATTTTTTAATACATAGATTAAAGAATCAAAATTGGTAGCAAAAGAATCTGTTATTTCCCGATACAATTCTTGTGATTTTCTAATCTGTTTGAGATTTTCAATAACTATTTTTTGGCGTTTTGCTTTCGCATTAGTAAACCTAATAGGCTCTGCTATACTTTGATATAAAAAATAAGCAAACACTACTATAAGTGCTAATAAAACTAAATTGATTAAGTATTTCATAAGAACTATATTTGATTTTTTATTTAACTTAAAAATTATGAATCATTAAAACTATCATAATATGCCCTGTGAATTGAAATAATTTCAAACTCACACCACAATAATAAAACTTTTTTTTGTTTGTTTAAAATATTTTAACGAAAAAAAACTAATATTTTTAGACTTTTCTGAATATTTGTATTATTTGACTCCTTGTTAAAGCTTAATAATCTTTGAAATTTAGTATATAAACCAGCTAATTTTGTGCCAATAAGAATTAAAGCAGTTGGGATGTAAATGTCAAAAAATGAAATTTGTTTTAAATATTATTGCGATATTAGTTGTGAATATTTTTACGGATATTGCAATTAGAAGGACTCCAAAAATTCGTCTTAGTACACTAATGCCCGCACTTCCTATTTTACCCTCGATTATAGGTATTAATTTTAAAATAATATAAACAATAATCAGGTTAACAATAATTCCTGCAAAAATCAATGTATTTGAATATCCCGCCTTAAGTGAAATGATTGTCGTTATAGTACCCGCTCCCGCTATAATGGGAAAGGCTATCGGAACAATAGCTGCTGATTCCAGATCTTTGTCCGGTTTCATTAACTCAATCCCCAATATCATCTCAAGACCAATGATAAAAATAACAAATGCACCTGCAATAGCAAATGAAGCTACATCAATACCGATTAGTTTTAATAAACCATCTCCGAGAATTAAAAACAATACCATCAATATAAAAGCAAAAACTACAACTTTTTCAGATTGAATATGGCCTTGTTTTTTCTTTATGTCTATAAGAACAGGAATACTCCCGATAATATCAATTACAGCAAATAAAGTAAGGGATATCGTAATTAAATCATTAATATAATTCATTTCTTTTTTATTTAAATATTTTATTGTCTTTTACTAAAATTTAACAAATTTTATATTACTAGTATTAATATAACGGTAGAACCATTAAAATTATCAGCTTAATAACCATATTCTTTAGCAATTGTTTGAAAAATATGATTATTATTTGATTTTTTTTTAATTTCACTTTATTGGTCACCTTAATTCACAATGGGTCAGTTGTTCTGAACTTAGTTGAATATTTTTCTGTGATAACAGAGCACCGCACTAAGTAATATCATGGTATCAAATTATATATTTTAGTGCTAAATTTACATGTTTCCCGTTTCTTGAATAATACGTGCCAAGTACCATCGTATTTTATGTTTTGTGGATAATACTTCTCGTTTATTTTTTGTAATTTTATTGCCATTTTGACATTGAAATCATAGGCAATCGTCTTATACTTTAAATGATATTCTCTTCGGATTATTTGCAGATTTTTTCTTGAAAAGAGAGTCTTTAAATACTTCAATACAGTTTCGTCTGCTTGTGATAATGTTAGATTGGGCTTCAAAGAGGCTGTAAAAACGTAACAGGGAATGGAGTCTTGGTAATAAGTACTGGTTATTGAGAAATTGTAATACTTTCTCATTTTTTTTGAAAAAATTTCCATCTTGCGACCAATAAATGGAATATTTGTTTTCCTTCCAGGACTGAAAATAAGTTTTTTTAATTCCAAAACATATTTTTCCATTCCCCTTGCGTGTTTATTGTTTAGATTTAATAAATGAGAGGTGTCTTGATTACATAAAATACCATGAGTATAAAATAATCTGTCATAAAGTCTGGAAGTATAGTATTTATACTGTTTGTTTTTTTTATATATTCCCTTGTTGACAATTATTTTCTTTTCGTTCATCCATCTACAGTTATTTTTATAATACTGGTGACTAATGGATTTGAATTTGGCTTTCAAATCATCTTTTTTACTAAAAAACTCCAGATTATTTTCGAAATCATATTCAGAAAATCGAAGGTTTTTAAATGCTTTATAGAAAGAATTATCTTCCATCACCATTTTAATAAAATCATTGACGTCAAAACCATTTCTTTTAGCACTAATGACGATTGAGTCCAAATATACAAATCTCGAAAATTCAGAATAAACAGAATCGAAGTTTGTTTGGTTTTCGGTTTTGATTCTTTCCTGAGCGTAGATATCTCCAAAATGTAACAAAAACAAGATAAATATGAGATAACTCGATTTCATGCTCTGATCTACTATAAAGATTTGAATACTCTTGCCAAGGAATAACCGGGAGCTTTTATATCTAAATCAAGAAAATATCCAAATGGCGTCTGGTAAACCTCAAAACCGGAATTCACTAATTTGTCTTGCAATGCATTTAAAGTATTTAATGTGAATTCGGGGTCAGCTTTACTCTCTGACAAATGTCCGAAAGAGTGCAATATTAAAGTCTGAAAATCATTTTTGCGTTTCAACCACTTAATGAAATTCATGAATTTTTTTATGGGGACTCTCTCTTCGTCTTCCTTTTCAACTTGAATAAAAGCTACCTGTACATCCTTGTATGTTTTACCTCCTATTACTTCCGGCACAAAATTCAATGTTTTTATTGTCGGTGTATATCCAAAATGACTAGCATAAATCATTAAAAGTTTCATATCAATTTTTTATTTAATACCTTCTATAATATCTAAAAACTTTTCTATCGGTTGAGATCCGGTTAATTCATTTGTCTCATTTATTATGATTTTTGGAACACCCCTTACGCCATATTTTTGAGACAAATCGGGAAAAGACGTAGATTCAACCATATCACAAGTGACATTTTTATTTTTAAAAGCCAATTTATGTCCGTTTATTACTGCCGCAGGACAGTAAGGACAGGTTGGTGTAACAAAAACTCTGATATGGATATCCTTGTCGATATTGTCAATTCTCTTTTGTTGCTCTTCTGTGATTTCATCTTTTTTACCTGCAGCTTCTTTTACTGAAGATATTAATGAATGAATCTCATATCCTGCCGGTATCCCATAAAATCTTACACCTCTATCTGTATTGTCTTTGTCTAGGATTACTATGGCCGGTATTCTTTCTACACGATATTTTTGTACTTCTTCTTTATCATTTTCAAAATCAAAAACCTCTAAAGAAATATTCTGGTGCAAATCCGAAAATTCAGCAATATACTGCCCGGTATCTCTACAAGTTCTACAATTATGATCACTTGTGAAATAAGCAATGTTTACTTCTTCCGTAATATCTCCTAATAAATCTTTTAATTGTTTTACTGTATCTTCATTGAAAATTGGCATAATAAAATATTTTGTTGTTGATTTTAAATAATTTGTAATTTATTTCTACTATTACATTTAGTTTCTTATGCAATATAATCAAATTTTATTGAAAAAAGTTTAAGCGATAAGTATTTTTCTGAAAATAAGTATAAAGTCTTTACTGTTTATTGATAATTTCAATTTATCTTTGGAGTTGAATAATTTTAGTGAATTGTCCGGCAAAAGGATTATTTTTAGATTTGTTAATGTCTTTTATTATTTGCGTCTATACTGCTTTTGCCTCCAAATAATAAATATTATAATGTCTAAGATACTAATTAAAAACGGGTTGATAGTTAATGAAAATGCGGTTTACGAATCGGATATTTTTATTAAAAACGGAAAAATTGAGCTTGTTCAGAGTGGTATCCAAAAATTTGCAGACTATACAATAAATGCTGCAGGCAAATTAGTGATTCCCGGTATTATTGATGATCAAGTTCATTTTAGAGAACCCGGATCAGTTTACAAAGGTAGTGTTTTTACTGAATCTAGGGCTGCTGTCTATGGTGGTGTAACTAGTTTTATGGATATGCCGAATAATAATCCGTCTATTACCACTCAAGAGGCATTGCAATCAAAATATGATATAGCGAGAACAAAGTCTGCGGCTAATTATTCTTTTTATATGGGAGCATCAAATGATAATATTGATGAAATATTAAGAACGAATAATGAAAATGTTTGTGGTATTAAGATATTTATGGGCTCAAGTACGGGTAATTTATTGGTAGATGATACGAGGGTACTTGAGAATATTTTTTCACAAAGTTCTTCATTGATAGCAACTCATTGTGAGGATGAGGACTCTGTAAAAGCGAATGAGAGTTTGTATTTTGATAAATACGGCGATGATATAGCCGCTGTATATCATCCCAAAATAAGGAATGACGAATTGTGTTATATGTCATCAGCACTTGCTGTGGATTTAGCTAAAAAGCACAATTCGAGACTTCATGTTTTGCATCTTACCACCGCTAAAGAAATGCATTTGTTTGATAATAAAGTCAAGCTTGAAGATAAAAGAATAACGGCAGAAGTTTGTGTGCATCATTTGTATTTTGATGATAGCGATTATCTGGAAAAAGGTAATTTGATAAAATGCAATCCGGCTATAAAATCAAAAGATGATAATTTAGCTTTGTGGGCAGCCCTTCTAAATGATAAACTCGATGTGATTGCAACAGATCATGCCCCTCATACATGGGAAGAGAAAAGTAAAAAATACAAATATGCCCCTTCGGGTTTGCCTTTGGTGCAGCATAGCTTAGTGACGATGCTCGATTTTTATCATAGGGATATGATAAGTCTTGAAAAAATTGTCGATAAGATGTGTCATAGTCCGGCAAAGACCTTCAAAATAAAAGAAAGAGGTTATATTAGGGAGGGATATTGGGCTGATTTGGTCATTTTAGATATGGATAAAGAATGGACTGTGGAAAAAGATAATATTTATTATAAATGTAAATGGTCTCCATTTGAAGGCCATAGATTTAAGGGACTGGTAGAACAGGTGATTATTAATGGTGAACTTGCATTGGAATTTGGCAAATTAAGAAATACTAAAGCCGCAAAAAGATTATTATTTGACAAAGACAGGTAAAAGTTTAAAAAGATATGAAATCTACAAATAGGATAATAGCGGTCATACTAACCATTGGGGTTTTATTTTTTGTGTACAACTATATGTTGAATATTATAGCTTATGTTTTGGTGGCGTGGGTATTATCAATGATGGGCAATCCGATTATGAAATTCTTCTTAGAAAGGATGAGATTCAATCGGATTAAAATAGGTACGGGTTTGAGTGCAATTTTGGTTATTATTATATTCCTCATATTGTTTTCACTATTTTTTATTATAATACTACCACCAGTCATCAACCAATTTGATAAATTAGCTCATTTGGATTATAATTTGGTATTTACGCCACTCCAAAAGCCTATACAGCAGATGACGGATAAATTGGTTGAATTGAATTTAATTGATCCTCAAGACTTGGATTCTCACAGGGTCAAAGAGTTTTTTCTCACGATGTTCAATGTGGAGGGAATTTCCAAAGTGTTCTCTTCTTTGATAAATGTCGCAGGAAATATAGTAATAGCAATTTTTTCGATTGGGTTTATAACTTTTTTCTTTTTAAAAGAAAAGTCAATGTTCTCCAATTTTATAACATCAGCAATGCCTGAAAAATATACTGAAAAGATAGTTGCGATAATCGATGAAATCAGCTATTTATTGAGGAGATATTTTGGAGGAATAGCTCTACAAATACTTATATTGATGCTCTTTGTTTTTACCGCTTTATCCTTATTTAGTATAAAAGATGCCTTGATAATTGCATTTTTTGCAGCAATAATAAACGTGATCCCGTATATTGGACCTCTAATTGGAGCTTCCTTTGGTATATTTATTGTTTTGACCAATAATCTTGGATTAGATTTTTACGATGTTATTTTAAATAAAATGTTTATAGTTGTTATTGTATTTGCCCTAATGCAGTCTTTGGACAATTATGTATTGCAACCTTTTATTTATTCGGACAAGATTAAAGCACATCCTTTGGAAATATTTATAGTTATTCTATTGGGAGCTAATATCTATGGGATAGTAGGTATGGTTTTGGCAATACCTACTTATATTGTATTGAGAGCTATTGCTAAAGTATTTTTTAGTAATTATCGCGCTATAGAGATGCTTACAAGAAAGTGAAACTATCAAAATTTAGAAATCATTTGTGTAGGTAGCATAATCTTACTTTCCGAGTACACCTTGTGTATAGCCTTTGTGAAATCTTCTTTTTTAGCAGAGTAGATATCCTCAATATAATTTTGTGGGTTTATGTCAAATAGAGGAAATGCACTACTCTGAATTTGAATCATAATTCTGTGCCCTTTTTTGAATGTATGAAATATCTTGAGTAGAGGTACATTAATAGAGTATTTTTTACCTGGAGTAAATGGTATTGATTTAGAGAAAGAGTCTCTGAACCTTCCTCTTATATATCCCATCCTTATCAATTGTTGGTATCCATTCATTTTGACTTTTGGTTTGTCTTCTTTTTCCGGATTCCTATCCAAAGGCAAAACATCTATTATTTTGACGTAGATATCTGCTGCGCTATGATCCGTTTCGAATGAGATAGTCGCTTGTGGATTGCCCAATACCGTTATATCCTTGATTAAAGGTTTAGAAATGTAAGTGAGAACATCAGGGCGTTTTGAAGCAACTCTCTGGTCGGCAGTCATATAATACTTTGGACCAATGTAGTGGAAATTGTCGTCATTGATAAAAGGAACAGGATGAAAAGGGTCAGAAATAAATGAACTAAATGAGTTGTCTCTATTAGGGGCTTTACTCAATTCGCCATTAGGATTTAGATAATATGTAATAGATTCTTGTGAGGTAAAAGGAGAATCTGTAGTTTGAATCCATTTTTTTGTTCCCGTATCAAAAATCCTTGTCTTAAAATCCGGTTTAGTTCCTTTTCCTTTGAGATAATATTCAAAAAATGGTACTTGCACATTTTTTTGATAATCTTCAGCTAAATTGTATCCATAGAATATATCTCCAAGATAGTATTTTTCTATACGTTCCTTAGGATGTGCGTGAGCCCAAGGGCCCATGACAAGTTTTACATTTGCATCAGGAGAGTATTTGTCAATCGTCTCATATGAATTTAAAATACCATAAAGATTTTGTTCATCATTCCATCCTCCGACTATCATAACTTGTGATTTGATATTTCTCAAGTATTTTAGCCAATTCCTTTTTTGTCTAAAATCATCATATTTTTGATGTTTTTCAAGATTCTTCCAAAATATATTGTTAGAATCAATTAATGCGTTTTTAATATTACTCAAGGTGAATAAATCCAAGAAATATGAATAGTAATCATCAGTAAGACTTTTTTTACCACCTTTGATAAATCCATCATTAAATTTATACCAAGAATCTTTGGTAGGATAATCCTTTATTATACCAAAAGCATTTATTATAGGGGTGTAATTGATTGCCACAAGTCCATATCTATTAAAATCCTCAAAGAAAAAATCCGTAACAGGAGCCATTGCAATTGCTGCTTTGACTGCCGGATGATTTGTAGCTGCCGCGGTTAAAGTGCTCCATCCAAGATACGAATTGCCATAAACGCCAATGTTGCCATTAAAGTGCTTAAGGTTTTTTGTTAACCATTCGAAGGTGTCCCATGCATCTGTGAGTTCATCAGTTTTTGATTTGTCCCAAAGAGAGTAGGGTGGTTTTGTGTTTTCAAATTGTCCTTCACTCATCCATCGTCCTCTTACATCTTGAAATACGAAAATATATCCTTTAGCAACCAAGTCAGGATTATACATTATGTTTTCGGGAATAATATCTTCACCATAAGGTTTGCAACTATATGTAGTGCGTGTTATAAGTATAGGATACTTTTTCGTAGTATCCTTTGGGCTGTAAATAGAGGTAAAAAGTTTTATTCCATCACGCATGGTAATATAAACTTCTTTTTTTGAATAATCTTGGGATTTTAATCCTTGACCGGTTACTGCAAAGGAAATCAAACTGAAGATAGCAACAATGAGTAATCTCATTTTATAATATTTATATTTTTTAATGTTTGCCTCCTACCCACATCAAAAATGCTTTGATAAATCCATCTAGTTCGCCGTTTAGCACTAAATCAGGATTGTTGACGGTATAACCCGTTCGATGATCTTTTACACGTCTATCGTCCAAGACATATGATCTTATTTGTGATCCCCATTCATTTTTCATTTTAGAGGATTCGATTTCGTCCTTTTCTGCTCTTTGTTTCTCTAGCTCTACCTCGTAAAGTCTGGATTTGAGCATTTTCAACGCTTTTTCCCTATTCATATGCTGTGAGCGTTCTTCTTGACATTCAGCGACCAATCCGGAAGGTAAATGCCTTACTCTTACAGCGGATTCCGTTTTATTTACGTGCTGACCTCCTGCACCGCTAGCTCTAAATGTGTCCCATTCTATGTCTGCGGGATTGATAGATATTACGATGCTATCATCGACCATTGGATGCACGAAAACAGATGCAAAAGAAGTCATCCTCTTTCCTTGGGAATTGAAAGGACTAACCCGGACAAGTCTATGTACTCCATTTTCTCCTTTTAACAAGCCATAGGCATAATCTCCCTCTATTTCAATCTCTACAGACTTAATGCCCGCAACATCACCGTCAGTCCTATTTAGAAGAGATACTTTAAAGTCTTTTTTATCAGTCCACATTTTGTACATTCGAAGTAGCATATCAGCCCAATCATTGCTCTCTGTTCCTCCTGCTCCTGCATTTATTTCCAGAATGCAGGACAATTCGTCTTCTTTTTTGTTTAAAGTTGTTTTAAACTCAAGTTGGTCAATTATTTCTTTGGTTTGAATGTATTGGATGTCTAACTCCTCTTCCGAAAGTTCACCTTCTTTGAAAAATTCCTGCAAAGTCTCCAGTTCCTCAATCGCAGATTCATTTTCTTTAAATTCATCAACAATTTTCTTATGTAGTTTTATAGATTTCAATATGGATTCAGCCCTTTTTGAGTCGTTCCAAAAATCAGGATTAAGACTTTGTTGTTCTTTATCTTCTATTTCAAGCAATCGTTTATCAATGTCAAAGATACCCCCTTATCAAAATCAAACGACTTTTCAATTCATTTAATTGATCAGTTGTCATTTGCCTTTTTTTTATGAAAAAAATATATATTACCTAAAATACACGGTCTTAAGCAAGTTATTTATGATTTGTTTGCTCAAGACTGTGTATGTGTTTAAGTAATAGTACTATTTATTTACTTTATGTACTTCGATATAAAATACTAAATCAGCTTTTGCTGGAATCACAGGTGGTCTTCCTGCTTCTCCATAAGCTTGAGCATAAGGAATAAACACAGTAGCTTTGTCTCCTTCGTGCAAATAAAGCATTGCTTCATCCCAGCCTTTTATCATTTGCCCCATACCGGCACTAAAAGGTAAATCTTGGGCTCTTCCAAATGAATTATCAAACATTTTTCCATCTGCTTTTAAAACTCCATAATATCCTACTTCGACTTTATTACCTTTTTCCACTTTTGGCCCGTTTCCTTTTTCATTGATATAATACTCAACTCCATTTTCTGTTTTTTGGATTTTAGAAGAGAGTTTACCTGCTTTGTATTCAGTTAATATATCTGCTACTTTTTTTCCGATTTGTTCTTCTACTACTTTTGCTCCCTTTAGTTTTTCCTGTTGTTTCGCATTTTCTTCGGCTATTTTCTTATCCATATCCTCTTTACTGAGGATTTGTTCTGCTTTGATATAATATATCAAGGTGTCAACACCTTCTAAGCCTGGGCTTCTTTTGTCTCCTTCTAAGGCTTTGTACATTTTTATGCTATCTCCTTCTGAAAGAGAATATAGCATCTCCAGAATAGGGATAGTGGTTGAGTCAACTGCTTTAATTTCTTCTTTTGCCCATTTTTCTTCTTCTATTCTCTCCAAAATAGTTTTTCCGTTGTTGCCTTTTATAAAAAGACTGAATAGAATGAAGTCGCCTATTTTCCCTTTTTGGCCTTTTCCTTTTTTTAATAGTGTATATTCAGCACCACTCTGTTTAAGTTTAATAATCTTGCTACCTGATTTTTCACCTGATTGACAAGCACCAAAAGTGATAGCTGCTAGTAAAATAATAATTGATAATCTCATTTTTTTGATTTTTTATTAATATAATAATTGATTCTATTTTGATATTTCATGTAGTTCTATGTAAAAGACCAAATCTGCATCAGGGGGTATTATTGGCATTTTACCCTGCTTGCCAAAACCCAATTTTGAAGGTATGAAAAAAACGGCTTTCATTCCTTTGTTCATCTTCGTAAGAGCTTCATCCCAACCTGGAATGACTTGTTTTGCCCCAACAGTCAATTCAAGATCCTTGTCTCTTCCGAATGAATTTTCAAATGCACTTGCATCCTTTTGTGTCATACCATAAAAGCCGATTTTTACCTTTTGACCTTTTTTTGCAAATTCACCGTTACCTTCTTCCAATACAATATATTTAATGCCACTTTTAGTTTTTGTTAATTTTCCTTTAAGTTTTCCCTTGTTATAATCATCCCAAGTTTTCATTATTATCTGATCAACTGCTATTTGTTTTATCTTAGCTTCTGTTTGTTCTGCTTCTTTTTTTAAGTACTCGTCTTCTATAATATCACGCATCTTTTCTTTGTCCAAAATATCAATGACTTTTAGTTGGAAAATTAATGTATCAGAATGTTCTAATTCCTTAATTTTTTCATTTTCTTCAAGTGGTATATATAAAATAGCGCTATCTCCTTTTGATAATTGATATAAAACTTCTGCAGCAGCAGTCAAATCTTTGTAAAATGCGGTATCTTCAATTATTTGTTCTCTAAGCAGGTCATTCTTTTTTCTTTTATCTACAAATACTTTATTCTTATTATCTTTTAATAGTACACTATATTGAACGTATTCACCGGGTTTTGCTTTTTGACCATTAGCTTTAAATATAAGTTCATATTGACCTTTATTGTATTTGAGGTGGTGAAGATTACTCGGTTTGGTTTGACATGCAACAATGCCCAACACTAATAAAGTTATTAAAAGTATGTTTTTCATCTGTTAGTCCTTTATGTCCTTATATAAAAAGGTAATATTGATTTAAATTTATTCACTACCGATTCTAATTTTGCATAAGCATGTCCACCGGCAGCATTTTTATGCCCACCTCCTTTGAAATTATCTCTAGCTAATTTCTGAACGGAGATGTCTCCTTTTGAACGCAAAGAAAGTTTAACTATTGTAGGTTGCTCCGTAATTAAAGCAGCTAATTTTATATTGTTCATCATCAATATATAGTTGACCAAACCTTCAGTATCTCCTCTTTGAATATCAAAATCTTGATAATCTTTTCGCGTCAATGTGATAATACCTGTATAAAATTCAGGAATTATTTCAAGTCGCTTATTCAATGCATGTCCTAAAATTCTAATTTGTTTTTCAGAAAGACTGTTATGAATTTTATTTTGAATAAAATTCAAGTCCAAGTCGTATTTCATCAATTTAGAAGCTACTTCAAAAGTTTTGGAAGTAGTACTATATCTAAACGAACCTGTATCTGTAATCAATCCGGTCATTAAGCATTTTGCAATGTCTATGTCCATTTCTTTGTTGCCGTCAATCATGGACAAAAATTCAAAAACCAATTCAGAAGTCGAACTTGAAGTAGTATCCGACAATACATAATTAGCAATAGGTTCTGGATCTATATGATGGTCAATATGAACTTTAGTTACTTTTTTATCAATGATTAATTCTCCTATTTTATCAATTCTATCCAAGCTGCTAAAGTCTAAAAAGAACATCATTTCTGCATGCTCAATTATATCAATGGATCTTTCTTTTTCAAAGTCAAATATGACTACATCATCAGTTTTGGGCAAAAAAGAATATATAGAAGGGAATTCACTAGGAAAAATAATTTGTGCCGTATGCCCCATTTTCTCAAAATATAGCTTCAACGCCATCGTCGAACCCAAAGCATCTCCATCGGGATTACGATGTGAAAAAATGGCTATATCTCTAGGATAAGCTAGTTCTTTTATTAAATTTTCTATTCCTTCCATATCAATAAAAACCGGTTGTTGTGTTTTTAAGAGCGCAAAGGTAATAAAACTTTTAATATTTGTTGCCAAAGTTTATAGTGCATACACGAAAAGAGTCAAAACAAGAGATAAAATACAAAAGATTAAAGTTTCAAGTTCAAAGTTTGAGATTTCATGTTCAAAGTTTCAAAAGACAAAAGGAAAAGGATAAAAGGCAAAATAGATTGTCACTAAGACACGAAGTAACACAAAGGAATAATAGCTGCATAGCTAAAATGTGGCTATAGTTATTTTAAAGGGGAGAGGGATTAGGATGTGGATAGTTTGAATATTATACCAGAGCCTACGGGGCTGAAAGCCCAAATTATTTCAATCCTGGAAGCATGCCCGGGCATCGACAATAAAAATCCCCACTGCGCCCTGAAAGGGCAAATTAAATGCTCGCGAATGGTGGACAGAAACTAACTATTTTGATATGTTTTTTTTAATAATTAAACATTTATTATAGATAATTCTGATTAATTCATATATTGCATTTTAATTTAATGTAATATGAATAAACAACGTTCTCCTTGGTCTTGGATACCTACATTGTATTTCGCTGAAGGTATACCTTATATTATTGTTATGTTTGTAGCAAGTGATATGTATAAAACATTGGGGGTTTCAAATGCTTCTTTAGCATTTTGGACATCTATTTTGTATCTGCCTTGGGTGGTTAAGCCTTTGTGGAGTCCGTTTGTAGATATATTTTCGACTAAGAGAAAATGGATTTTTGGTATGCAAATTGTATTGGCTGTTGCATTAGCGGGAGTATCTTTAGCATTGCATTTGCCTTGGTGGTATCCTATTTCTTTATTGTTTTTATGGTTGATGGCTTTTACATCGGCAACTCATGATATAGCTGCTGATGGATTTTATATGCTGGCGTTGAGTGAAAAAAAGCAAGCGTTTTTTACCGGTATTAGAAGTACATTTTATAGACTTGCGATGATAGCAGGATTGGGGTTGTTGGTTATAATTACAGGCTTGATACTAGATAATACAGGCTTAGAATCCAGGAGGGTAGTAGTGACTACTGTATCTCAATCAGACTATGAACAAGTAGATGGGGAAAAGCAAATGGAAAGCTATATTATTAAATCTAAAATGGATGATAAGATCAGTCCTGAGATTAAAGTATTTCCTGAGCAGGTGGTGTTGCCATTATATAGGGATGAAACAAGTATAGACTCCATAAATGTTTATTTCCTTCTGACAGAGTTGCCTGAGGGAGAAGATTCTGTAAGGATGACCTTTGGGCAAAAGGACGGAAGTAAAGATATTTATTTATCAGGTCAGAGTGTGTTTGTATTTACCAAGGACAATTGGAACAAACCGCGTATAGCTACTATTAAAGTGAAGCATAATCTAAAAAAGGCAAGTGTTGCAAATTTTGATGTTAAAGCAGGAAATGTATCTTTAGCATGGTCGATATCCATAGGCGTTTTGGCATTGATTTTTTTGATTCTTGCCTTTTATCATAGGATATTGTTGCCTTATCCTGAGTCTGATGTTGTAGCTAAAAAAGGTTCTAAAGGATCTTATGGACAGATATTGGCTTCGTTTTTTAGGATTGAAGGGATTGTCCCGGCGATTGCTTTTTTACTATTGTATAGGTTTTCAGAATCTCAATTGACTAAAATGGCCTCACCGTTTTTATTGGATGCGAGGGAAAATGGAGGGTTGGCTTTGTCTTTGACAGAAAAGGGGTTTGCCTATGGGACAGTAGGGGTTTTGGCATTGGTAATAGGAGGGATATCAGGCGGTATCTTAGCAGCACGACATGGACTTAAGAAGTGGATATGGTGGATGGCATTAGCTATCAATTTACCTAATATCGTGTATATATACATGTCGTATGCACAACCATCAGATTTATTAACAATCAATAGTATGATTGCTGTAGAACAATTCGGATACGGTTTTGGTTTTACCGGATATATGTTATATATGCTTTACATCGCTAGTAAAAGTAAATATAAAACCGCTCATTTTGCAATTGCAACAGGTTTTATGGCATTAGGAATGATGCTACCGGGGATGATTAGTGGTTGGGTGCAAGAGATGTTAGGGTATAGCCATTTCTTCATATATGTTATTGTATGTACTATACCCAGTTTTATTGCATTGTGGTACGTGAATAGGGAATTAGACCCTGAGTTTGGGTTGAAGGAAGAATAAAATCTAGCTTACCCAGCGAGTTTCTCCAGTCATAATACCGGGATTCATTCCCATTTTGGAGAAACCTCCATCGTGGTAAAGATTTTGCATTGTTACCATTTTGGTCAAGTCCGAAAAGAGAGTAACGCAATACTCTCCACAAGATTCTGCATTGGCATTACCAAGAGGTGACATTTTATCCGAATACTCAAAAAATTCTTTAAATCCTTTTACTGCACTTCCTGCTTTGGTAAGTGTTGGTGATTGGGATACCGTATTGACACGTATCTTTTTATTTACACCCAAATGATAGCCAAAACTTCTTGCATATGACTCCAATATCGCTTTTGCTTCTGCCATCTCGCCATAGAAAGGGAAAGTCCTGTCTGCTGCAATATATGTCAAAGCCACAATCGAGCCACCATCTGACAATGCATCTTGATTGTATGCGACCTGCATCATTTTGTGAAATGATATAGCAGATATATCATAAGTCTTTTGCATATAGTCATAGTTTAAGTCAAAATAAGGTCTATTTTTTCTTATGTTTAGAGACATTCCAATAGAGTGAAGAACAAAATCTATCTTCCCACCTAATATTTCAACTGCTTGCGTAAAAAGATTTTGCAAATCTTCAACAGAAGTAGCGTCAGCCGGTATGGCTTCTACTCCAAGGTCGGTAGCCAAAGCTTGGATCTTACCAAATCTAAAAGCTACCGGAGCATTGGTAAGTACGATTTCTGCACCTTCTTCCATAGCTTTTTTAGCTACTTGTGTTGCTATTGAGTCATCATCCAAAGCTCCAAAAATAACACCTCTTTTTCCTTTTAATAATCCGTATCCCATTTTTTAATTTTTAGTTAATTAATTCTTTTGCATTTTTCAATGCTCCTTTTGTAGGAGGGTCGCCACTTAATATTTTGGCTATTTCTTCGATTCGCTCTTTTTTGCCGAGTAATCGTATATTAGTTTTTGTGTTGTCTTTTACTATTTCTTTAAATACAAAATAATGATAGTCTGCTTTAGCTGCTATCTGAGGCGAATGAGTGATATTAATCAACTGATGTTTATCCGACATGTTTTTAAGTATAATACCCATCTTTCTTGCTACTTCTCCTGAAATACCGGCTTCTATTTCATCAAAAATCATTGTAGGTAATGCCATCTTATCCGCTATTGTGGATTCAATACTCAATGCCAATCTAGATAACTCACCACCTGACGCTGCATCTTTTATTGATTTAAACTCACCTCCTTTATTGGCTGCAAATAAAAATAAAACCCTGTCTCTTCCAGTTTCATTCAGATTTTCGCTTTTCTGTATATCTACTTTTAGTTGCGAATGTGGCAAAGCTAAATCTTTCAATACGCTAAGTACCTTCTTTGTGAAAGATATTGCTGATTTTTGTCTTTTAGTTGACAATTTATTCGCATATTCATCCAGTTTGTTTTGTGATTTGTCTATTTTTGCCAATAAACTTTTGATTTCTCTGTCAACGTCAAAGTGTTTTTGAAGCTTTTGGTACAACTGGTTTTTTATTTCTATCAATTGCCTGATATCATCCACCTTGTGTTTATTCATCAGGCTGTACAGATTATCCAATCTAGATTTTGATTCTGCAATTTTCTCAGCATCATATTCTGTATTTTCTGATATTTTAAGGAAATCATTGGCAACTTCCCTTAGATTTTCTATTGCATCGTAAAACTTTTCCTTAGTTTTGTCAAAGAAGTCACTTTTTAGTGCTACATTATTGATATCTGACAATATAGGATCTATTCTATTTATTATTGAAAAATCACCTTCTACTAATTCATTGTAAGCATTGAGTAAGTTGGATTTTATGCTTTCAGCATTGTTAAGGTTGCTGAAGCTATCTTCAAGTTCCTTGAAGTCTTCAAATGAAATAAATGTTTCCTCGAGTTCACTATATTGATATTCTATGAATTGCATTTCTTTTTTGAAAGCATTGTTTTCCTCTTGCAATGAATTGAGTTCTTTTATGTCGGTTTTGTAAGATTTGAAAAGAGTTTTATATTTTTCCAATAAAGTGTTGTTGTCTCCAAAAACATCAATTAATTTCAGTTGATAAGCAGGGTTATTTAATTCCAGATTATCAAATTGTCTATGCATTTGGATTAAATCACTACTGAGATCCTTTAGTGTGCTAAGGTTTACAGGTTCATCATTGATAAAAGCTCTTGATTTTCCATTTGGTGAGATGATTCTTCTTACAATCATTTCATTGTCGTAATCCAAATCATTTTCTAAAAAAAAATCTTTTAAATTGTAGTTCGAAATATCATAAGTGACTTCGACGATACATTTCTTTTTTTTGTCAAACAAAACGCCATAATCAGCTCGTTTACCCATCACTAATTCCAATGAACCTAGAAGTATAGATTTGCCTGCACCTGTCTCTCCTGTGATTATATTAAGTCCCCGATATAGCTCCATATCCAACTGCTCAATAAGGGCATAATTTTGTATGCTAAGGCTTTTTATCATTTAGCTGCTTGACTTTTTGAATGAAATAGATTTAAATAATAGAAAATTAATTAGTGACGTCTTTTACTCCTCTTTCTCATTTTTTTTGAAAATAATCTGCTTTTACCTCTTTTCATAGAAAGTTCCCCGTCTTTATCAGCGTTCAATACCGCATTTTCACCTGGACATCCATAGCCTTTTTTAAAACATGACTGTCCTGTAAATCCTAGGGATAGGAAGAAAAAAAATATCAACGCTTTTTTAAAAGAAACTTTCATTACAAATAAATTTTTTGCAAAAGTACATAAAATAAATATACAAATCCTATAATTTTACTAATTTTGGCGATTAAAAAACTATAAATTATGGAAAAATACTACATAATACTATCGCTATTGCTTGTTACTTATATAATAAACGGTCAAGATATTGTTAATAAAAAAGATAGTGACTATCGCTTTACTGAAGTGAAACACCTAGATGTTAACCCTGTTCAAAACCAAAATAGAACCGGTACTTGCTGGAGTTTTTCTTCATTATCATTTATGGAGGCAGAATTGCTGAGAAAGGGAAAAGGACATTTTAATCTTTCTGAAATGTTTATTGCGAGAAATGCTTATCTTCCAAAGGCAATAAATTATATTAGGATGGACGGTCATTTCAATTTTGGTGAAGGAGGTGAATTTCATGATATACCTTATGTAATCAAAAATTTTGGTATTGTTCCTGAGAGTGTATACTCAGGATTGCATTATGGATCAGCTAAACACAATCATTCTGAAATGGTAGCCCAGTTGAAAGCAATGCTCGATGCTATTGTGAAAAAACCTCAAGGAGGTAAGCTTACTCCATCGTGGCAAAAAGGCTTTAAAGCCGTCGTAGATGCTTACCTTGGAGAATTGCCCGAGAATACTGAGGATTTCAAATTTACTGTTGATGGAAAAGAATTTACACCAAAATCTTTTGCTAAATATCTCAATTTGGATATGGACGATTATATTGAGGTAACTTCTTATAATCACCATCCTTTCTACAAACCATTTGTGTTTGAATTACCTGATAATTGGTCTTTTCATCAGGTTTATAATGTACCTCTTGACGATCTGATGAGAATAGCGGAGTACGCGATTAATTCCGGTTTTACAATCGGGTGGGGAGCTGACGTATCCGAAAAAGGTTTTTCACATAGAAATGGGCTTGCAATTGTTCCAAAGAACGAAAATAGTGTTAAAAGTAGAAGAAGTAAAGAGAAGTATTTTGATATAGATGGTGAGAAAGTTAAAAATGGATTTATACAGCCGGTAGAAGAAAAATGGGTGACACAAAGTGAACGTCAACTTGCTTTTGACAACAAAGAGACTACAGATGATCATGGGATGCATATTGTGGGTATAGTAAAGGATCAAAATGGGAAAAAGTATTTTGTAGTAAAAAATTCATGGGGAGATACTAATGATTTGAATGGATATTTCTTCGCTTCATTTCCCTATTTTAGATACAAGACAATGGATATATTTATAAATAAAAATGCATTACCTAAAGATATTAGGAAAAAATTGGGATTGTAATTGAAAATTTGTTAAAATGGAAGATCGCAATAAAGCTATATTTTCATTAATCTATTCGATGAATAAAGCAGACAATGATTTTAATAACATTGAGAGTAAATATTTAGTTAATGTAGGAAAAGTATTGGGTTTGTCACAGTCTGAAATGGAAGCAGTATTGGATAATCCCAAAAAATATGCATTGATACCTCCTGCCTCTGAACAAGAGAGAATGCAGATATTGTACTACATGCTGTTTTCAATGAGAATAGATGGGGATATAAGTAAGGTAGAAGAAGAGCATGTCTATTTAGCCGGATTGAAATTGGGATTTAATGAGGTAATGGTAAGGGATATGATTAGTCTTTTGAAGCAATATCTCAAGACACGATTGCCCAAGGATGCTCTTCTTGAAATATTGAGAAAGTATATGAATTGATAACACAACAATGTTAGTAAAATATTGTTATTTATTTAAAGATAATCTAAAACAAAACTAAAACTAATCATGCTATGAAAAATAACCACATAAGCTATATTGAATTTAAAACCAATAATCTCGAACTAACTAAAACCTTTTATAAAAAAACTTTTGATTGGGCTTTTAAAGATTATGGAGATACGTATGCTTCATTTTCTGAAAGCGGTGTCTATGGAGGTTTTCAACAAACAGATGAAGTCACATCAAATGGTGCACTAGTAGTGATTTATTCCAAAGATCTTGAATTTGTAAAGAAGGAAGTAGTCAAAAATGGAGGAAGGATTTCAAAAGACACATTCGAATTTCCGGGAGGGAAAAGATTTCACTTTATTGATCCAACTGGGAATGAACTGGGGGTTTGGTCTGATAAGTCATAATTTGGAGTTGAATGATTATATGCAAATCTATTTTTAGACCATCTTCAACATTCCTTTATTTATCACTCCAAGTACTTTTCCGGTAAGTTTTTGTCCGATAAAAGGTGAATTTTTAGATTTTGATTTAATTTCATTTTCAGTAAAGATAAAATCTTCATTAGGGGTAAAAATTGTAAGATTAGCTATTTTCCCCTCTTCTAATATTACCGGATTTAGCCCTAAAATCTCTCTTGGCTTATTTGAAATTTTGTCAATAAGTACTTCAAGTGATACTTTAGCTCCAATTATTGTATTTAATGTGCTAAACATATTTTCAAGACCGATTGCCCCGTATTTTGTGTCAAAAAATGCTTTTCTTTTGTCCTCAATATCCAGAGGGTAATGGTTTGATACAATAGCATCTATTGTGTTATCCAATATACCTTTAATTAGGTTGTTTTTATCTCGTTTTGTTCTCAAAGGAGGAATAACTTTGTGCATTGAGTCAAAATCCTTCAACACATCTTCATCAGCGACAAGATTGTGATAAGATACGGTTGCATTTATCTTGATCTTTTTTCTTTTTGCAGCTTTTATTAATTTTACTGATTCACTAGTGCTTATCATATGCGATATCAATTGAGCTTCATTGTATTCACTCAATAAGATATCTCTTTGTACCATTGATATTTCCGCAATAGACGGACGGCCTTTCATTCCCAAGTAGACGCTCATTTTTCCCTCGTTTAAGATACCGCTCTCACTTATATTCATATCTTCAGGGTGATTGATAATAGGTGTTGGTAGATTAGACGAGTAATTTAATGCTCTAGACATTACTCCTGCATGAGCCAAAGGTGTTTTGCCGTCAGAAAATGCAATTGCGCCGTGTTTGTATAAGTCTATCATTTCAGACAATTCCAAACCATTATTTGTGTTAGTGATTGCAGCTATTGGAAAGATATCTGTAATTTTGTTTGATGATTTGGACAATATAGTAGTAACGATTGATTTGTTATCTACTACAGGATTAGTATTTGGGAACACGGCAAGTCCCGTGAATCCTCCCTTAGACGCGGATTGAGAGAGAGTATCTAGATCATCAAGGTTTTCGTGTCCTGGCTCTGTTAATCTAGTACCTATATCAAACCAACCCGGAGATACATAAAGATTTTTCCCTTCGATTGTTTTGGATTTTGTATTACCATTGGTATTACCTATTTGTTTGATTTTACCTTGTACGATGTGAATATTGACTTTTTTATTGTGAAATCGAGAATATTTATCTAATACAGTTACATTTTTGATTAATACATTCATCTCTGCTAATTTATTTGTTTTTCCAAAACCTTAAAAGTATAATTTCAATTGCTAAAAAGAGTAGGGCGAGTATTATAGCCCATTTCCACAATTCGATACCGCGTTGTTTTGAGTCTATTAGTTGGGTAAAATTAATATGTCCATCGCTTTTGCCAAAATAATTTATTTTTTTACCGAGGGTTGTGTTTATTTTCTCCTCAGAGATATAAGATAATTTCGATTCTATTCGGTCATAATTTAAAGCTATTTTCCTTATGATATTATTGTTAATCTCTATGTTGTACACACCTGATTTCGAAATTTCATCGTTGATAAATAATTTTAGACCATTAGTGGTATTAAACTGCTTAGGAATAAATTCCGTTTGAGCCCCTATTATCTTTACTAGCCCTTTGTCTGATGATTTGATATTATTTATTTCAATGCTTTTGTCACTACCGATAGTGTATGATAGCCTTTCGTTTTTATTTGTAAAAATAGACATTTTGAATATCATCGGGATAAAGATATCTGGGTTTTTAGCCAAATCATTATAATCTACAGAAAATGGACTTGAGCATAAAAATAAATTGCCGTTTTTGTAATTGAAGCGATCTATAAATGATTCTCCATTTCTGAATTTTATGACATGGTATTTATTGCTAGATTGAAATTTAGTAATGGTAAAACTACCTTTTACATTGATAGGATTTATATTTTTTGTTATTTTATCATAGACATCTTTAAATACAAATTCATTTTTATTTAAATCACTTGCAGCATTTTCTTCATTTTTATATTCAGTAAGAATATTAGCGTTTAAAGCGCTTAAAAAGTCATTATATGATTTGATGTTTGTGTTTCTTGAAGGAAAAATCAAAACGTTAACGCCATTCGCTATTGCTTCTATTAATGAATTTTTTAATCCTGAGGAGATACTTTCAATATCTTCTAAAATGATTAGATTGTTTTTTTCTATTCCTGAATAGTTGATTTTATTTACATTCTCGTGTTTGAATTGAAATATTGGATTTGTTTGGAAAACAGCTTTGAGATAAGTATTGGCTTGAGTTTTGTTGTTTATATTTAATATATTTACCTTGTTAGGAACATTGAACGCAATATAATAATTGTCATCAAAGACGACCGGGTAGTCCTTTATATTGATCTTAGCAACATTCCATCCCAAAGATTTTATTCTTAGATCAATAGTATCTGTTTTGGATGAATTTTTTGAGATGTCAATCTTGCCTGAAGGATAGTTTTGTTGGTTGTATTCTATATTAATTGGAATATCTGTAATATCCTCATCACAATGATTACTAATCTTAATCACCAATTTATTTATCTGGTTAACGATAGGAACAGGATTGATCCAGAAACAGCTATCTATACTTAGGTTTTTTTCTCTAACAGGTTGCAATGCTATAATATTATACTCTACAAAAGTGTCAATATCCGCAGAATCAACATCGAAAATAGGAGTTTGAAGATCTGAAATCCAATAAATGTACTTATTGTCGATTTCATTGCTTTCAAGAGCTTGATTTTGTCTTTTTGATATAGATTTAAGGGTTTTAACCAAAGGGCTGAGCTTTATTTCATTGATTTTGTCCAAAGCGTTTTGTCTGTCTATCCATTTTTGTTCGCTACCAAATAATTTATTGGTTAAAATTTGAAACTTGGTGTCTTCAGGAAAGCCTTTTATTATCTGTGTAGCTGTTTTTTTTGCCTTGTCTATTAACGGCACATCCTCACTCATAGTTTGCATACTAAATGAATTGTCAATAAACATACTAACGCCAACAGTCCCCTTTTTTATTTTTTCACCTATAGGTATATAAGGTTGAGCAAATGCCAATACGAGGAAAACTATTGCTAAAATTCGAGAAAGTAAAACCAATAGATTTTTGATTTTATTCTTGTTGGTAGTCTCCTCTTTTATTTCTTTTAGAAACTTAGTATTGGAAAAATAGACTTTTTTAAATCTTTTGAAATAGAATAAGTGGATAATGATTGGTATCAAAATCGCAGCTAAAGCCCATAGAAAATTTGGATATATAAATTCCATATTGCACGCAAAGTTATATAATGTTTTAAAAGCTTCCACTAAAACACATATTTTTTTTTAATATTTTATTTTTTAGCTTTTTTTATCCTGATACTTGAAATTTGTGAGAAAACAAAATACATCTCTTTGGCTATTTGCAGATTTCTCTCGTAGTACTTTTTTGTTTTCAAGTCTGTTGCGTCAAAAATCTTAGGGTCTTCGTATGTAAGAGATATTCTATTTTTCGCACCAACAACAACAGGACAATTACTATCAGCATCAGAACAGGTCATTATTGCACAAAAAGCATTTTGTGGATTGAAAAGATGGTTGTATTTTTTCGAAAAGACAACGATTGGAGGCATATTGTCAGAATATTTTATTAAAGATACAGGATTTTTTTCTTTTGAAATAATTTTGGTCTTAAATCCTGTTTCGCTTAAAGTTTCCACTATTTTGGCGTACACCTCGGTAGCTTCGGTTCCACCGGAATAGCAATTAATTTCTTTGAGATTGAAATATGAAGCAAAAGTCTGTGCCCAGACCTGGGCTAAAATGCTTCTACGCGAATTGTGTGTACAAATAAAAATGAGATTAGTGAATATATTTTGTTCGTTATCAATGTACGAAGCCAGCTCTTTAAGTAAAGTTATACGTTTATTGTCAATATCTGATAAATCAATGGTTTTGATGAATTCTTGTATGTCTTTGTATAAAAGCATATAGGTTTATTTTAGAACAAAAATAGGCAATTTAGATGGTTAAACAACTATTTATCTTAAAAATCTATATGAGGTAAGAAGTTTTAGGAAAGGAAAAACCTAAGTGTTTTATAATAGACACAAAATATCAGGAATAATTATTTCCAATTTAGAAAGTATTAAAAATAGTGTGCTTGACTAACAATTAGGATATTATTTGTGGTTTTTTTTTGTACATTTGTCCTATTATTTTTTAATGTTAATAAATATCATACAAATGGAATATAGAAAAGAAAAAGACAGTATTGGATATGTGGATGTACCTGCTGATAAATATTGGGGTGCTCAAACTCAGCGTTCATTCCAAAACTTTAAAATCGGAGGACAGAAAATGCCTGAAGAGATTATTAGAGCTTTTGCTATATTGAAAAAAGCAGCTGCTATAACAAATTGTGAGTTAGGTGTATTGGCAGAGGATAAAAGGGATATTATAATGACTGTGACTGATGAGGTCTCGGCAGGTAAACTTGATGATCAATTTCCATTAGTAGTTTGGCAAACGGGTTCAGGTACTCAATCTAATATGAATCTAAACGAAGTGATTGCTAACCGAGCACATGTGCTATTGGGTGGCAAACTTACAGATGAAAATAAAAAAGTACATCCAAATGACGACGTCAATAAATCACAGTCATCTAATGATACTTTTCCTACGGCTATGCATATTGCAGCATATACAATTTTAATGAAAAACACAATTCCGAGTTTAGAGAGCCTGAGAGATGAATTGAATAAAAAATCTAAGGAATATATGGATGTGGTGAAGATTGGGCGTACTCATTTTATGGATGCAACACCTCTTACTATTGGTCAGGAATTGTCAGGATATGTTTCTCAAATAGATCATGGAATCAGAGCTATAAAAAATACTTTAGCACATCTTTCAGAATTGGCATTGGGTGGTACAGCAGTGGGGACAGGCTTGAATACACCAAAAGGATATGCTGAATTGGTTGCAAAAAACATCGCTAAACTATCGGGTTTCCCATTTGTGACAGGAGAGAACAAATACGAACTATTGGCTTCAAAAGATGCAATAGTCGAAGCTCATGGAGCATTGAAGACAATTGCTGTATCGCTATTCAAAATAGGTAATGATATAAGAATGCTTGCTTCAGGTCCTAGGAGTGGTATTGGTGAATTGATAATTCCGGCTAATGAGCCCGGTTCTTCTATCATGCCTGGAAAAGTTAATCCCACACAGGTAGAGGCATTGACTATGGCAATGGCACAGGTGATGGGCAATGATGTTGCGATCACTGTTGGAGGTCTGAACGGACAATTTGAACTTAATGTTTATAAGCCAATGATTATTTTTAATTTCCTAATGTCAGCTAAGTTAATTGGGGATGCAGCAAGGAGCTTTACAAAGAATTTGGTGCTTGGGCTCAAACCAAATTATAAGAGGATCAAGGAGCATCTTAATAATTCCTTGATGCTTGTGACAGCATTGAATACCCATATCGGTTACGACA
This sequence comes from Saprospiraceae bacterium, assembly GCA_026986005.1. GTDB lineage: Bacteria > Bacteroidota > Bacteroidia > Chitinophagales > Saprospiraceae > JADJGA01. Next base: position 39,542 of record JALSPK010000194.1, on the reverse strand, counting down.
AAGCTTCCGAAATAGCAAAAAAAGCATACAAAGAGGATACAACATTAAAAGAGGCGGCATTGACATTGGGTTACCTTACAGAACAGGAATTTGATGAATGGGTAAAACCGGAAAAGATGATAGGAAGTATGGATTGATTATATTAAATCTGCAAGGCATACTCTGATGCTAGCTCATTTCTAGTGATGGAGTCTTTGACTAGATTGTCAATTAGGTTTTTTTCTCAATAGTGAAAACTTTATTGATTTGGATGATCAGTAAATGGTAATATTGACAGGTTTTAGAAAATAAGCATGATTAGGGCTTTAAGTACTATGGAGTTTTAGCGTTTTAATCACCTTTTTTGTTGTAAAAATCATACCAAATGGAATTAAATAAAATACTATTCTTGGATATTGAGACAGTATCAATTACTAGTGATTTCGGAAAATTAAATCTAGAATTTCAGGAATTGTGGAAGAAAAAAAGCAAATATTGGTTAAAAGATGAAGATAGCTCTTCTGTAGAAGATATTTATATTGAAAAAGCAGGGATATATGCAGAATTTGCTAAAATTGTTTGCATCTCTGTAGGATATATTAATAATGCTAATGAATTGAGATTGAAATCATTTTACGATCATGATGAAAAAGTGATTCTAAATCAATTTGTAGATGTATTGGACAATTATTTCAATAATCCTATGTCAAATAGCTTATGCGGTCATAATATTAAAGAATTTGATATACCGTTTATATGTAGGAGGTTAATTATTAATGGAATGAAAATACCAAATATCTTAAATGTGATGGGTAAAAAGCCTTGGGAGACCAAACATCTTTTGGATACTTTGGAGATGTGGAAATTTGGTGATTATAAAAATTATACCTCCCTCAATTTGCTGGCTAATGTGCTTGGAATAAAATCACCTAAAGACGATATAGATGGTAGTCAGGTTGGAAAAGTTTATTGGGAAGAAAATGATTTGGAAAGAATAAAAATATATTGTGAAAAAGATGTAAAAACTGTAGCTAATGTCTATTTGCGAATATTGGGGATGCCTCTGCTTAATGACGAAGAAGAATGAATGTTTTTGATTGTGCAAAAATAATCCATTGTATGTATGAGATATTTTTTTACATTATGGCTTTCCTTATTTTTATCAGAGTCTCTATCATTTTCTCCAATTTGTTTAATTTTAACATATTTGCACCGTCTGATTTTGCTATTTCAGGGCTTGGATGAGTCTCAATGAATAGACCGTCAGCTCCGGTAGCAATGGCAGCTCTTGCTATTGTTTCAATCATTTCAGGGTCTCCACCTGTCACACCTGAAGAAGTATTCGGTTTTTGTAGAGAATGGGTGCAGTCCATGATTACAGGGACATCATAATTTTGCATTCTTGGAATCCCTCTAAAATCAACGACTAAATCACTGTAGCCAAACATAGTCCCTCTATCTATAAGCATTGCCTTATGATTACCACTTTTTATCAGTTTATCCAACGCAAATTTCATGGATTCGGGAGATAGGAATTGACCTTTTTTAATACTTATTATTTTATTTGTTTTGGCCGCTGCTACCAATAAGTCGGTTTGTCTACATAAAAAAGCCGGAATTTGCAAGATATCTACATATTTTGATGCTATAATTGCTTCTTCTGCACTATGGATATCCGTAGTAACAGGAATAGTAAAATCGTCTTTTATCTTTTTCAATATTTCCAAAGCTGCGATGTCACCTATCCCAGTAAAAGAATCTAATCTGGAGCGATTGGCTTTTCTGTATGAACCTTTAAATACATACTGTATATCGTGTTTTTCACATATTATTTTTATTTCTCCAGCTATATCAAATGCCATTTGTTCGCCTTCGATAGCGCATGGGCCGGCAATTAAAAAGAAGTTTTTATTTGTTTTCAGACTGTTGTATAACATGCGGTTTATTTTTTTTAAATTTATACAAATTTAAGCTAAAATTATAGAAACTTTTGTTTTTTTAACAAACTTCCTAAAGAAATATTTATCTTCGCTTACTATTTAAAAAAGAGTCAATGAGATTTAAACCCGGAACTATATTGTCAGTCTTGAGCTTATCTATTTCATTATTTGTTTTAGCTGTGTATTTAATCATCCTCATTCATATCAATAATATGGTTAAAATTGTTAATGAGAAAACACCATTCATCGTTGAGTTAAAAGATAGCCTTAGTCAAGGAGAATTGGATGAATTAATTACTGATTTTAAAACAAGGGACTATATATTTGATGTGAATTTTATATCAAAGGCTGATGGTATTAAGTTATTGTCCAAAGAATTAGGTGAAGGTATCCTTTTAAACGATGAAACTAATCCCTTAAAAGATATTATTAGATTTAAATTAAAAAATGATTTTATCGCTGCAGCAAAAGAAAAAAATCTCATAGCTGAGCTTGAGAAAAATTATACAATCGACAAATGCACTTTTGAAAAAGAAAGTATTGAAAGTTTGAAAAATAATCTTATCAATCTAAATTCAATATTTCTGTTTTTGGGAATTGTTTTTATTCTTATCTCATTTATTTTGATATATAATAACCTTAAATTTATACTGCATGCCGATAGATTTACAATTAAGACTATGGAACTAATTGGGGCCAGTCCATCATTTGTAAAGAGACCTTACATCAAGTTAGCTGTAAAAATAGGCTTCCTTTCTGCTGTTATCTCTACCTTATTACTTGTTATAGTTTTAGTGTTTTTAGATTTCAAATACGATATATTGAATTCGATTATTGATTTTAAAACGGTAGCATTTATTGTGATTATTATTGTGATATTAAGTATTTTAACACCACCGGTATTTATAAATTCAATAGTGAGAAAATATCTTCTGCTTTCTGATAGAGGAAGATATAATTAGTGCTTGTCTATAAAGTGCTTTTGAGATGAAAAATGATTTTCAAGAGGTATATCTACAATTCAGCAGGATTAAATCCTCTTTCTTTGATTACTTTGGATTTAGCTATTACAGCAGCTTCCATGTTTTTAATAAAATCTTCTAGCTTTTTAGAAATTGTCATATCTTGAAGTGAAAGGATTCTTATTGCTAATAAGCCTGCATTTTTTGCTCCATCTAATGCTACTGTTGCAACCGGAATACCACTAGGCATTTGCAAAATAGATAATATAGAATCCCATCCATTAATTGAATTTGAAGAGTTGATAGGCACACCAATCACAGGAATCTGTGTTAAAGCAGCTACTACTCCCGGCAATGCTGCTGCTCCCCCTGCACCTGAAATTACTACCTGAACTCCCCTTGATTTTAATTTTTTAACATAAGTGTCAAGTATTTTTGGAGTTCTATGTGCGGAAATTATAGCTACTTCATTTTGTATTCCAAATTCGTTTAGGATGTCAATAGATTTTTTCATGATATCCAAATCCGAATCAGACCCCATTATTATACTTACTTTTATATTTTTCATAGTGATTATTTGAAGTTAAACAAGAATTAGTAAAGTATCACAAAAATAGTATAATTTGGTAGAAATAATAATATATGAGTGATTAAATGGTTATTAATAATAGTTAAATTGAAAATAAATAAATAATGATAAAAAATCAACAAGAAGGGAAGACTGTAGAAGCTTCTAAAACAGTTTTTACACAATTAATAATGCCTAATGATGCTAATCCCTTGGGTAATTTGATGGGAGGGAATCTCATGAGATGGATGGATATCGCTGGAGGGATTTGTGCAGGGCGACATTCCAATTGTCATGTGGTTACTGTGTCCGTAGATAATGTTTCCTTCAAGGAGCCGATTAAAGTTGGTGATGTAATTACGATTAATGCCAAAGTTACAAGAGCTTTTAATACTTCAGTTGAAGTTTTCATTGAAGTATTTACTACATCTTTGCCAACAGATATTCCCAAAAAAAGTAATAATGCGTACTTTACTTTTGTAGCTTTAGACGCCGATACTTTAAAGCCAACTAAGATCAAACCGGTATTACCGCTTACGGAGGACGAAGTGAAAAGATATGAAGGAGCACTTAGAAGAAGGGATTTAAGATTGATTCTTGGAGGAAAAATGGAAGCAAAAGATGCTACAGATTTGAGACAATTCTTTAGGGATTTGGATTGATTGCAATGAAATAATCATTTATTTGACGATTTAATTATACATATTTCTAATATTTTTATATATTTGTAAACAAAATATTAATGAAAACAATCTAATGGGTATTTTTAATCAATTGAAGTCTTTATTTATAGTAGAGGAAAGTGAGGGCGAACCGAGTAGTTTGGAGTCCAAAACTATAAAAACTACCAAATCCAAATCCAGTATAAAAAGTAAGGCGGTCTCTGGTAAAGAGACGGAAAAGTTTGTTGATATTCTCTTTAAAGCAATTGAGGATAATAACATAAAGGGGTACGACTACTTAGAGTTTGTTCAGAGTATAAATAATCTCAAAAAACAAGGCATAAGTAATGATGAGGACAAACTGTTTAGTACAGCTTATGCATTGGCAAAAACAATGAATGTTGATAAGGATAAGTTGATTCAAACTGCTGACTTTTATTTGAATATTCTCAATAAGGAGAAATCTAAATTCAATGAAGCTTTGGTCAATAGTGCTAAAGTTAAATTGCAAGAGAAACACGAGAAATTAAGCACATTAAATAAAAAGTTGCAAGTGGACAAGAAAGCTTTTGAATCCTTGAAAAAAAGGATAATTGATTCAGAAAAAGAAATATCATTGATAAGCAAAGAGCTGGAAAGTTCCAAGCATAAAGTAGAAAGTGTCAAAGAGGGATTTGATGATGCTTTGCAACAGATAAAGAACAAAATTATTAGTGATAAAGAAAAAATAGATAAATATTTAAAATAAATACGATAATAAAAAATGGATAAAATTACTAAATCAAAATCATTTTGGAAAAGACCTGAAGGAATTACCGGAGGAGCATTTCTTGCCGCTATATTATTGGGAGGTGGTTATATGTTTGCAAAGTTTTTACCTCAAATATTATTGTTTGCACAAAACACTCTTGGGTTGGCTCTAATTATTCTAGTAATAGGACTTTTGTTGTATATGATTCTTGACCCCAAAATGCGTGCTTTAGTTTCATATATGTACAAAAGTGCAATGAGATGGATTACTTCATTGTTTATAAAAATTGATCCTATTTCTATACTGAAAACATATATAGACGACTTAAAATCCAATTTGAAAAAGATGAATATGCAAATTGGTAAATTGCGTAAGCAAATGCATCAACTCAAGGAACTTATTTTTAATAATCAAAAAGAATTGGAGAAAAATCTAACTCTTGCTTCAGAAGCTCGAGCATCGAAAATGAAAGATGCTATGATATTGAAAACCAGAAAAGCTGGAAGACTAAAAGATTCAAATATCAAACTTGAGGAGTTGTATCGGAAAATGGAAATTCTTTATCGCGTCCTTGATAAAATGGAGCGAAATTCTAAAATCATGCTTGAGGATATCGAAGATCAGGTGATGATCAAGGAAAGAGAAAGGAAGGCAATGCGAGCTAGTCATTCAGCTATGAAATCTGCCATGAATATTATCAAAGGTGATAAAGATAAGAGAGAAATGTTTGATATGGCATTGGAAGCTGTTGCTGATGATGTGAGCAAAAAGGTTGGAGAAATGGAAAGATTTATGGAGATTTCTGATAATTTCATGAGTTCGATAGACTTGCAAAATGGAGTGTTTGAAGAAGAAGGATTGAAACTGCTTGAGAAATGGGAGAGGGAAGGAGATTCATTGATTTTGGGAGAAGATAAGGAATCTTTATTATTAAAAGCCAATGATGATTCAGAAATTTTGAATCTTGATGAACCTAGAGCTATGCCTGAAAAAAGAGCTGGAAGACCTAATCAATACGATGATTTTTTTGAGATTTAGATTTGTTAAAAATTTAGTTTTAATTGAATTTTAATATCGGTTTTATGATTTGTATTGATTTTTTCGGTACCACTTCCGAGTTGTACCTCATCCGGATAATACCACCTTGCAAATCTTATTTCTGTAGATATATTGGTGTTTGGTCTATATCTGATATTTATGTAGCTCCTGAAACCTTTTTTAAAATATGCAGGTATTAACGCTTCACCTAAAATGTCGTTTTCATAAACGTAAATAGCGGTATTGTAATTGTCTGTATCGAATATTGCATATCTAAAAGAGAATGATAAAGGAAATTGAACAGGTTTGAAAATAATATCCTGATAAATCATAATCCCCTTGCTAGTATTTTTCGGTTTAGAATATCTTGATAATTCTATTCTATTTCTGAGTTCCCAGTTTTTGTTCAATTTGTAATTGATATGAAAACGCAATCTGGTTTTATTCCCATTCTCTGTTATTTTAGTGAAAGATTTATTGCCATTATCTCTAGCTTTGTTTTCATATTTGTATTGGAAGTATAGACTGTATTTGTGCCTTTTTTTATATTTTAATATGGCAAAATATTCATTTCCATAACTAGGAGAACTTATATTGTATCTGAACCAAGGAAATTTCCAAATGTCTTGGTACAGACTTAATGTCCATTTGTTATTAATATGCCAATTTAGACCCATATATAAACCTTCTTCATTATTTGTGCCTACAGTTTCTCCAAACGAATTTGAATTTATGCTTTCATAAGATTTAGAGTAATTTCTGTACAGAATTGCGATGTCAAGATGACTTGACGGAACATATTGGATGCCTTGAAGAATTGCATAAGCATCATTCTTACTTCTAGCAATCTCGCCGAACAATAGTATTCTTTTTACAAGCAATGAGTAATCCAAACTTATATTGAAAAGAGAATTTCCTGAAAATTTATATTTGTTGTACAATTTGTTTTGTCTTACAAGTTCTTTATCATGGATTAATCTGAAAAAATTGACACCTATATATGCATTTTTAAATTTATAATTAATTCTACTGCCAAAAGCTCTCTCTTCTATGCTGTGTTTTCCTTCAATTTCACTTTCTAGCCGGTGAAATCCGGATAGTTGTAGGCTGGAAGCGTATATTAAACTATTTTCAAAATCAGATGGTTTTTCTTCAATATTGGCATCGATATATTTGTATGAACCGAATAATGAAAATTCTAAGTTTTTCGAAAATTTAATAGTTGTACCAATCCCCCTGAAATACATATTTTCATTGACAGAAGAATAAGGACGGATTACTTTTGATGCATTTTTTTTGAGATTAGTGACGAGAGAGCTTTTTCCTCTGCTAAAATCGTTGTGAAGGATTAATCCTTGTCCAAGACTTACGGTATAATCTCCAAGATTAAGTTCTTTTAACCAACTTTTGTATTTATATAGAAAAATGTGCCCTGAATAATAATCAAATCCACTTTTGTTGTAACCTGTAAAAAATGATTCGCCGGGATCTTTTTCCGCGATGAATGCTAGATCAAAATGATTGCTATAGTTCATTTTGAGTTTTGAGTATAAGGCATATTTATTCCCTGCGTATTTTGTTGGGTTTTCATCATTTGATAAATATCCTGATTTTTGCTCTACGACGGAATTTGATTTTAATAATAATATTTTTTTGCTTTTTGCGATCATTTTTAATAGAGAAACGTGATAATCATATTCAAAACTGCCAATGGTAGTTAGAGGTAGTAATAGTGAGATAGTGTTGAGATCAAATAGGGGTATAGCTTGTAATTCGTAAAGAGAATACAATTTACCGAGTTTTGTTCTATATTTAAAAAAGGATTGTATTTGTTGTTCTGACAAAATATCTAAATTCCTTAATTCCTCTTTGTCACATTTGTTTAGGTTAATTGGATTAGATAAGAAAAATTCAAATTTTTCTCTGATTAAGTTAAAATCAATATCATCGTTTTCCTCAAGACTTTCAGTATATTTTTCCATCAATTCGTCTATACCCAAGTTGCTTTGCCCCGATAAAATCGTTGACAATAAAAGAAATGTTAAAGCCACAATTATCTTAGCCATTGATAGTGTATGGTTTAGTGTAGTACAAATATAATAAATTTGGCGCATTAATTGGTTATAATCGCAAGGTTTTGCTAAAAAACTATTATAAAATTGTAAAAAAATACTTTTTTAGAATAATATTTGTTTTAATATTGCTAAAAATATTATTCGCAAATGGGTGTAATTGCTAGACAAGGGATAAAGAGAAGTTTGATAAGTATTGTTGGAGTACTAATCGGTATGATAAGTACTTTGTTTATCTATCCTTTGGAGCATGATGCTAATGGGTTTGCTCAATTTATTTTCGGAACAGCAACCTTAGTTTCGATTGTTTTGGGTTTTGGAAGCAGTGGTTTAGTTGTGAAATACTTTCCGGAGTTTAAAAATATAAAAGGGTATTTTAGCATAGTGTTATCGTATGGATTTATTAATATTGTTATTATTTCCATCTTATTTTTTATTTTTAAAAAGAATATCTTTGTTTTTTTAGAAGGATATGGATTTCAAGTTGATAAACTTCAGGATAATATCAAGGCTATTTTTATACTGGCAATTCTGACAGTCGTAATAAGATTTTTAATTTATCAATCTGCTAATTTTAAAAGGATTGTAATTCCGGCATTTATACATGAATTTTTATACAAGATATACTTGCCGGTACTTTTACTTTTATATCATTTTGATTATATCGTGTTTTCTAATATACCTTATGCTATTGTTGGTTTTTACTTTTTATCCTTTGTACTTAATTTAGTTTATCTAAAATCACTTGGTGGTTTTGACATATCTTCAAAAACTTTTCTGTCATTGCCAAAGTCCAAAATTAAGGAAATGTATACTTATGCAGGATTTAGTGGGTTAAATGCACTTAGCGCAAATATTACAACACGAATTGATATATTAATGATAACGATGCTTGTAGCTTTTACAGGGACAAGTATTTATTCTATTTTTCTTTTTATGAGTAATGTAATTGCGATACCAAATGCTTCTCTTAATCAGATAGCGAGTCCTGTTATATCTGATTCTATGGAGAATGGCGATATGGCTAATATCGATGCTATTTATAAAAAGACATCTCTGAATTCTTTTATTGTTGGAGCGATTTTATTTATTATTATTTGGAGTATTTTGCCTGATTTAATTTCAATAATGCCATCTGAAAAAAATATGATGCCGTATATTTATGTGTTTTTATTTTTAGGTTTGGCCAAGCTAATCGATATGTTTACAAGTGTTAACTCTTATATTATGATATATTCCAAATACTATAAATACAATCTAGGTTTTTTATTGGTTTTGGCTGTGCTGAATATTGTATTAAATTATTTTTTAATAAATATATATGGTATTACTGGAGCTGCTCTTGCTACCTTAATCTCTATTTTTTTATACAATGTAGCAAAACTTATTTTTATTAAAAGCAATTTTGACTTATTCCCATTCGATAAAAAAAGTGTCAAAATTATTATTATCGGTATAATTGTATTCATAATTGGGATAATGTTGCCTGATTTTGCATTAATTAACTTGGGGTATAAACCGGTAGTTTTAATTTTGGTTTATTATACATTGATTAAGACATTTAGATTAAAAGCTGATATTATTGATCTAGGTGAAGATATTGTTTTTAAAATAACAGGAATAAATCTAGGACACCGAAAATGAAATTATGAAAATAGCAATTGGCGGAATTAGCAGAGCCGGTAAAACAACAATGGCAAGAAAAATACTAAATTATTTTCCGGAAAGCAAAAAAGTTATACTCCATCAAGATGATTATGTAAATGCAGGATATGATATTCCGCAAATTAATGAACGAATCAATTGGGAAGTACCTGAATCTATAGATTTTGTCAGATTAAAATACGACTTTAATTGGATGAGTGAGCATTTGGATGTAGTTATTCTTGAAGGTATATTTGCATTATATGACGAGGACATGAACAGGACTTTTGACAAAAAACTATTTGTAGATCTTGGGTATAATAAATTTATCGACCGTAAATCAATGGATAATAGATGGGGGTATGAGCCGGATTGGTATATTCAACATATCTGGGATAGCTATCAAAAATATCGAGAGCAAATCCTAAAAATGACTGATATTATTATTATTGAAGAAGATAATATGGCAAAATGCCTAGATGACTTGTTTTCTTAGATTTATATTAAATTATACTTCTCTCCAATCTTTTTACCTATAAGTTGACCGGAGAAAAAAGCTGCGACCAAAAAAGGGTAAGTCCACCATTTGAATCCCAAATGAAATGAATATCTCATCAGAACTATAAAAGGAATTGGCAGATGAATATATAAAAACCATTTGAAAGATAGTTTCTTCACTTTTGATCTCAGGTATCCAAAGGGCAAATTTAGTATAAACGTAAGTATTGTGACTATTATAAGATTCGTGTACATCATTTTTTATTTTATAAACCAATATTCGGTTTCCGTAGAATTATCATGATCAAAGTAATAGTTTTCATAATCAAAACCTAATAAATCCTCTTTTTTATTAATTCTATTTTTAGCTATATACCTCGTCATAAGACCTCTAGCTCTTTTAGCGTTGAAAGTGATGAATTTTAACTTTTCATCCCTATATTCTTTGAAAATAATTTTGATGATTTCCCCATTTATATTGTCTGTATTTATAGAATTAAAATACTCATCAGAAGCAAGATTAATTAAAACATTATTTCCGCTTTCTTCAAGGGCAATATTTATTTTTTCTGTAATTATCTCACCCCAAAATGCATACAGATCCTTACCTCTTTTATTAGATAATTTAGTACCCATTTCCAATCGATATGCCTGCATTAAATCCAATGGTTTTAATACTCCATATAATCCTGACAAAATTCTCATGTGACTATTTAAAAAGTAAATATCATCTTTGGGTAAAGTAGTGGATTCAAGACCTCTGTAAACATCACCTTTGAAGTAGAATATCGCTTGAACTGAATTTTTATCAGTATGTTTTAAACTAAAATCAGCATACCTATGAGAATTTAAATCAGCTAATTTAGGGCTGATTTTCATTAGTTTTTGCAGTTGAGGCGGATTAAAAGATTTTAATATTGAAATTAATTCTTTAGAGTGGTTCAATAGTTCAGGATTTGAATGTTCAAACTCCTTATTAAGGACTCCATCTAACCTTTTTGCCGGAGAAATTACTGTTAACATATAAATATTTTTACTAGTGTTACTAACAAATATTCAGAGTAAAAGTTTTGTCTTGAATTTGCTAATTACTCATATTATTAATTCTATCACAAAAGACAAATAGAGCAATGTTGTGAAAAACAGATAGACTTTTAAATCTAAGTAGTCTTTCAATCGTAATCCTAATACTCTTTGGGTATAAAATGCTAAATATATTTTTGATATAAGAAAAGCGATGAATGTAGCAAAAGCTATTCCGGCTATTCCATAAAATCGCATCAGAATTAATGAAAGTCCAACATTTAAAATTAATTCAATAAAGGAAACATACATCAATATTTTATTTTTGTGTTTTGCATAGATAAATACTTCAGATAATATTATTCTACTTGAAATAATCAATAGATATATGTTGAATAAAAGAGCAGAATATCCGTAGTCTTCATTATAAAAAGCTATAAATATGTATTTGCTAATAAAGATTAATACTATGGCGAGAGGGAAAAATAGCAAAATAAGTTTTTTGGTTTTTCTTTTGATTTTTTCGGCAGCAAGAACTGAATTCTCAACTGCTTCAGGAATCATGACGCTGCGCAATGCACCGATTAATATTAATATGATGGGAAATTCCCTAGCTCCATATCGGTAAATAGAAAACATTGAAGATTCAAAATTCTTCTCAACCAATATCCCATCAATGAATTCCATACCATTTCCTAAAAGTATATGAGCTATTATCGGTAATGCAAATAGAATAAATATTTTAATCAATTTCATAGATACATTAATGGTGGAAATATCTCTAAGTATGAAAAGAATAGTCCACAACCAACGTGCTCCTATCCAGACTACCATAGAAGCTAATACATAATGCATATCGTGAAATAAAATAATTGTTATTAAAACCAAAGTAAATTGTAAAAGATAAATTGCAATTCCGTATTTCAATAACTCATTATAGGATTTTTGTATTATATATTTGGTTTCAATGATTAGAGTAGGGGAGTACAGGAAGATGTAAATAGATAATAATAAAATTATTTTTTTATTGAAAATCAGATTATTTTCAGCTAAACTAAACCCATATGTGAAATAGACTATAATTGCAATAATAAAACCAACTATCTGTAATAGAACAAATATATTTAAGAAAAAGCTACCTTTGTCTTTCTCCTGAAGCTTTGGGAAATATGATAAAATCGCATTATTTATTCCCATCGTCCAAAAGAAGCTCCCGATGTTGATGATAAATAAAAATAATTCAAAAGCAGAAACCTCATTTTGAGTAAATGAAGATTTCACGAGGATAAAACTTATCAATATCAGAGAGATTAAGCGCAATATTTGATATATTTGATAAGCTTTTGTGGTGTTGTTTTTCAGTATTTTATTCTTAATTGTTTTTATCAAAATCCTTATTTATTGTTAACCGCAATGTCAAGTGTATTTTAGCTCTTACAAAGTCCCTTTTTATATGCATATTGTTTTGTTCTGATATTTAACAATTTCAACGATTTTCAAAGAATAAGGACAAGTTGTATTCAAAGTTTTATGTCTCATTTTATATAAAAATCATTTCAATATTCACAATACAGTACACAGTATCTGACATTAATAGTTGAATTAAAATCATCAAAATTAAAAATAATTAATTATTTGGCTTGTTTTTTGCAATGTAATATTACTACATGTCAAAAAAATTAATAAATATGGTCAAGAAAAGAAAAGTTCAAAAGGAAAAGTATACAGAATATAAAACAATTGAAGATCTTGATGAAACCGAAAGAAAACTTTTCCTGATTGCATATGAAAAAATGGAAGATGCTTATGCTCCATATTCAAAATTTCATGTTGGTTCGGCAGTTTTATTGAAAAATGGAGTCATTGTAGGCGGTAGCAACCAAGAGAATGCATCCTACGGTTTAAGTATGTGTGCAGAAAGAACAGCATTATTCAACGCAGGCTCCAACTATCCTAATACTGCCGTTGAGAAGCTGGTGGTTGTTACCAAAAATTACAATAAAGCAGTCGAAAATGACAAAAAGAAAACAAAGAATAAAGATGATCATGAAAACTGTATTTTGGCGCCTTGCGGAGCATGCAGGCAAGTGATTTTAGAGTATGAAAATAGGTATGATAATAATATTAATATCCTATTGATTGACTCCAAAGGAAAAGTCTACAAATTCAATACAGTCAAACAAATACTCCCCTTTGCATTTGGCGGATATTTTTTGAAGTAGAATTAATAAACAAAAAATGCTCTAGTCGATTTATTCTTTTTTGAATATATTGTAGCGTAATATAACCCACTAGCATATCCGGAAACATCCAGTTTTATTTCTCTTTTGCCAAAAATATTGGGAGTAAAATTTGATTCATAGACAATCCGGCCTATTCTGTCTGATATCATTATATAGTGAGATTCGTAATTGTCCGTATTGTACTTAACACTAATTTTGTCATCAAAAGAAGGGTTAGGAGTAATGTTAATAATCCCAAATTCACCAAATTTCACATCACCACATAAATCAGATAACTGTATATAAGTATTGTATAAGTCAAGTATGGCTCCACTTTTGATTTTTGATTTCAAACTATTGTTTTTGTTACCAAATTTAAGTAGATAATCTTTTATTTTCAAACTTAATTCTTTAGGATTTGCTTCCAATTTATCTGTAAATCCTTTACAAGGTATTGTGTATAGTAATCCAATAGCTCCTGCAACAAATGGTGCAGCAGCAGAATTGCCGGTAAACTTACTTTTATATCCATTATTGATATTTGTCGTATATATGTTCCTTCCCGGTGCTGCTATGTCAATGCTTTTTACTCCATAGCCTCTATCCGAATCAAAAACGCCGTCTTTTGTAGTGCTAGTTACTGTAATTAAATACTCGCTCTGACACAAAGTCGGCATATCTCCTACCTCGTCAACATTTACCGGATCATTGACAGCAGATGTAATATTCAAAATACCTTGCTCACCAAGCTTGTTATAGACATTGCACCAATCTCTATATTCTTTTTTGTCATCAGGAAAACTATTTTTAATACCTGCTGAAAGATTCGTGGCTACAATCAACGCCCCACGTTGGCCATTGGTATCATTATACTTTTTTCTCTCATTGTATACATAATCATACCCTTTCAATACTTGAGATACTGAATTTATATTTGTGATAGGTAATATTTTTATATTCCAATTGACACCTGCAATGCCAATATTATTATTCCCTTTTGCTCCTATAATACCGGCTACAGAAGTTCCGTGATAATGCACCTTATGATTGTCGTTTTTATTGACAATGTCAACACCAAAATAGTCGTCTATATACCCATTATTATCATTGTCTATACCGTCATTTGGCGTCTCCCCGGGATTTGTCCAAATATTACCTTTCAAATCTTCATGATTAATTTCCATGCCTTGATCCAATACCGCTATTACAATATCCTTTCCTGTTCCTGTCAAACCACCAGTATTAAAATCCCAAACTTTAGTAGCTTTAATTTGGTCTAAACCATATTGTTTGGCATAGAACTTGTCATTTGGCACAGCCCTATACTCAATTTTACTGTCCGGAACCAAGTACTCAACCAAATCAAAAGCTATAATTCTTTTAATCGAAATTGTATCAGGTACAGAAGTCTCAATGGTATAAAGATTCAAATCACTAAATAAATAATTTAGTTGGAATCTATTGTCAAGTTTTAAATACTTTTTTAATTTTGATGGTTGAATATTTCTGGTCGTTTTAAGTATGAAAATATCGTTTGATTGGCTAAACAAGGAAAAATTAAATAGAAGAAATACTAAAATGTTGAATTTTTTCATTTTGTCAATTTATTTTATTGTTTGGTCACAAATTATTAGTACAAAACGATAGCAGTTCCGTATTATTATAGAGTTATGGTAATATTACTCATTTTATACCATATTGAACCTGTCTATATGGTTCTAAATTTTTTAAAAATAATGGTTTAATGGATAGACACTATACGGTATAGTATACATATCATTGAAATAAATCAGTATATTAGAAAATGGATTATTTTTTTCAACAAATACAAAATCATATAACGAGTTCGATTAAGCCGGTATAGGATTTGGTCTTATAAACCTTTTTTTATCGGAGAAGCTACTTTTGTTTTAAAGAAAAAATAAAAATAATTCTTTTTTTAAGGGTATAAGAAATCTAATTCTTCTCACAGGCATATATCGGTAAATTATGGATAGTAGACAAAAATCATATTGGCTAAACAAAATTAAGAGTGATTCGGATGAATCTATTCTTAAGGATATATTATTATCCGAAGGCGACTCTGATGATTTTAATGCTATTTATGTTTTGCAAGAGGCTTCTTGTGAGTTGAAGCGATGGAAAAAATTTGATGCCGATAAAGCTTGGTCTAAAATAAATAGACAAAATAATAAGGCAAGATTTTCAATAGCGAGATATGCCTCTGCAGCTGCTGTAATCTTAATTTTAGGTGTTTCTTTGTTGTTTTTTAATAGTGACGATGCTTACTATGCCGGTAATACAGAGAGACATTTAGTTCTAGATGATGGCTCTGATATTATTATGTATCCAAATTCAAAATTAACAGTTTCTAATGATTTTAATACTACTGAAAGACTCGTTGAATTGAAAGGAGATGCATATTTTAATATTTCGAAGAATAAAAATAAGCCATTTGTTGTTAGGATGCAAAAAGCAGACATCAAAGTCCTGGGGACAGTATTTTATGTTGAGCAATATGAGCAAAGTGTGAAAGTGGATTTGATATCCGGAAGAGTAGAAATAAAAAAGAAAGATGGACAAAAGGCAGTTTTGAATAAAAATGAAACGGCTCTTATCAATAGAGATGTGGAAGTCAAGAAATTGATTGAAGAAAATATTCCCAGTATGCAAGACCTGTATCTTGATGATGTAAGTATTAGAGATGCAGTGAATAGATTGAATAGCATTTACGGTAAAAAAATAATAGAATTGAAAGAATCTGAGGATAAACTGTGGGATGAAGCAATCCATACTACAGTCAAAAACTCTAGTATTCGTGAATTTATAAATGGATTGAAACTGATTTTTAATGTTAAAGTAATAAATTCCAAAGGGAAGTTTATTGTTTCTAACTTTAAAATGAAATAGTAACTTTTCATTCTTTTTTGGTTTTAATGGTTGTAAATAGTGGGCGATTTTGTAGATTTGTGAAAGAATTAACTACATTCAAAAATGAAAGTAATACTACAATATATATCGCTCACTATTTTTTTGTCTATTATTTTCTTATCATGTGAAAAAAACTATCCAGTTAGAGGTTCCGAAAAAAAGCTTGTCCTTAATAGTGTATTTACAGCGGACTCATCATGGCGTTTGAAACTAACAAATACAAAAGATCCTTATTCGGAAGATTCAATATTAACCATCTCAGATGCGTCTATAAGTATTATCTTAGATAAAAATAATATTGGCTTTTTTAGTCATACAAGTAATGGAATATACACAACAGACTATGTGCCTAAAGCAAAAGATGTGTTAAGTATTGAAATTAAAAAAGATGGATATGAAGATATAACAGCAAATACATATATCCCGAGAAAAATTCTTTTAAGAGGGTTATCAAAAGAAATTGTCGTTAATAATGAAAATGAAAAAAATATTAGATATATATTATTAGGAGATATTGCTGAAAATTATTATTTAATTGTCCGACATATAGTTTATAAGGAATCTGTTTCACTTAATAATGATACGATCCCATTTTTAGATACGGTTTCTATTCAAGGTGTTAGTAGCTTTTTTGAAAATATTTTGCCACCTTATGCGAATGTTAAATGTCTTTTTGGTTTTAGAAAAAATAATTCACAAGAAAAAATATCTTTTCAAAGCTATGATGGGTTTGTGAAAAATGAAAATTTAATAAAAGGAATATCGCGTATTGAAGTATACTCCTGCAGTAAAGAGTATTATGAATATCAAAAATCTTTAGTTAGGTACAAATGGAGTAATCATGATATTAATACTTCAATAATAAACTCATCTGAGCTTTATACCAATGTGAATAATGGTCTTGGTGTTTTTGCAGGTTTTAACAAAGTGATTTTACTGGATACTTTTAAGTAATATATTATGATTTTTCAATATAAATGGGGAACTCCCCAATATGCTCAATCAATAGCATTAAGAACTGATATTCTCAGAAAACCTTTAGGATTAGTTTTTGAAATAAAAGATATTCTTGAAGAAATAAAGTCGTTACATTTCGGTTTTTTTGATGAGTGTTATTCTATTCTGGCATGTCTATATTTAAAACCATTAAACAATTTTATGCTTCTTAAACAAATGGCAGTAAAAGATACTGTACAAGGGAAGGGTATAGGTCGAGCGTTAATCCTTGAAGCAGAAAGTGTTGTTTTGATGCTGGGATATAAACAAATTCAATTGCATGCTAGAGAAACAGCCATAGGATTTTATGAAAAATTGGGATATAAAATCATCAGTGAAAAATTTGAAGAGATAGGAATAACCCATTTTAAAATGGAGAAAAAAATAAAAAATTGCAAAAAAACATATTAAAATATTTTGCAATATGAAAAAAGGTTATATCTTTGCATTATTATTATAACTATATGTCTCGAAAATAGTTTCATAAGATAAAAAGAGTTCATCCCAAAAACCATTTTTATTTCGATTTGAGGCATATAGTTTTTTTATTTATAATCTCAAAATTATTTCTATTTTGCAGCGTTTAGTGCTTTGCTTGTATCAGTAATTCTAGTGTCAGGTATTTAAAAAGATAATTATCATGAAAAATTTCAGAACCTTATTTTTTTTGTTTTTACTTTTCTCTTCTTGTACAAAAGAGATGAATCCGGTAATAGAAGAGAAACCCGGGTTTTCATTGAGAATAAATGGGAATGAATGGACACCAACAGAATACTATTATGACATTAAGGATGAAGGAGTATCTGTTATATTTGCTACTGACAAGGTTTTTACCTTTTCATGGACATTTGATTCTGAATTGAGTGAGAAGAAGTATGTTTTAGGAGAGAAGGAGAATAAATTGATTTCAGCAATGTATAAGTACGAAGGTGGTTTAATAAAGGCTTTTGATATTTTAAGTGGTGAATTAAGTATTTTGGACTTTGATTCCTCGAAACAGGTTTTAAAGTGTGAATTTTCTTTTTCTGCAACAGATTCTAGTAGTAAAATATTTAACATAAAAGACGGGAAACTTTATATTGACAAGTTTAGATAAAACTATTTTTTATATTATGTACTTAGTCAAAATTAAATTTGGATACTTTTAATATAGATATTTGTTGATTGGTAAAATAGTTGTACATTTGTCATTATTTTATTAAAAAAATACAGATATGAATCCACAAGATTATATTAATATAGAGGACAAATATGGAGCGCATAATTATCATCCACTACCTGTTGTTCTTAGTAAAGGAGAGGGAGTTTTTGTTTGGGATGTTACAGGTAAAAGGTATTACGACTTTTTGTCATCTTATAGCGCTGTAAATCAAGGGCATTGTCATCCAAAAATCACTAAGGCACTTGTTGATCAGGCTAATACTTTAGCCCTGACATCAAGAGCTTTTCACAATAACATTTTGGGGGAATATGAAAAATACATTACTGAATACTTCGGTTTTGATAAAGTTTTACCTATGAATACCGGAGCAGAAGGAGTAGAAACTGCAATGAAGTTGGTAAGGAAATGGGGATATACAGTAAAAGGAGTCGAGAAAAATAAAGCCAAGATTATCTTTGCAAAAGATAATTTTCACGGAAGGACAATTTCAGTAATTTCTGCCTCCAATGACCCAGAAGCCACTAATGATTTTGGCCCATTTACTCCTGGGATTGTGAGTGTGCAATACAACAATCTTACTGCTCTAGCAAAGGAATTGGAAGATAAAAATGTTGTAGCTTTTATTGTTGAGCCAATACAAGGAGAAGCTGGTGTTATGGTTCCGGATGATGGTTATTTGAAAAAAGCTCACGCAATGTGCAAGGAGAAAAATGTACTTTTTGTAGCGGATGAAATTCAAACAGGTATTGCTAGAACCGGTAGGATGTTGGCTGTAGATTACGAAGGCGTTAAGCCTGATGTGTTGATTTTAGGTAAAGCTTTGTCAGGTGGTGCTTATCCGGTATCTGCAGTCTTAGCAAATGATGATATTATGCTTACGATAAAACCGGGCGAGCATGGTTCTACTTATGGTGGAAATCCTATAGCTGCTAAAGTTGCTATTGCTGCATTGGAAGTAGTAAGAGAAGAGAATCTAACAGAGAATGCTTTCAAAATGGGTGAAATACTTAGAAAAGAATTGAGGAGTATTGATTCTGAAATGATGACTTTGGTTAGAGGAAAAGGATTGTTGAATGCTATAATTATAAAACCCAAAAACGGAATTGTGGCTTGGGATGTCTGCCTTAAACTTCGTGATAACGGGCTATTGGCAAAACCAACTCATGGTGATATTATACGATTTGCTCCTCCGTTGGTAATCAATGAAGAACAGATAATGGAATGTGTGGCAATAATAAAGAAAACATTTGATGAAATAGAAAAATAGAATAGGATTTTAATTATTTTATAGTTGGTTTAATAAATTGCTGCAGATTTTTATTATATAATTGTCTGTTTTAATCCGGAGATTAGTCCAAGTCGGAATATTCAAGGAGTTCTTTATAAGTGAATTTTTTGGGGTTCTTTCCTTTTGCTTTAAATAATTTCAGGGTATTAAGTATTTTAGATTTTTGATGTTTGTTTAGAACATTTAGAACTTCTTTTAAATTCTTAAGCGAAAATCTTTCATCGTAAACAGAAAAAATAAAGTTAGAGGACAAAATATCATTTTTATCAGCCTGTATAGTTTCACAATCTTTTACCATTAGTTCTACTCTTCTATTGTAGCGCATTTGCTTTTCTTCTCTTGTTTTTGGATAGATCATAAACCAATTTCCATAGCCTTTTGCTAATAATCTGTCTTTGCTTATACCATAACTTTTAAGTGAATCATAAATGGCTAATGCTCTTGAGACGGATAATTCATATTCAAATGATCCTTTTTTGGATCTTGGGAGAAAAGGACCATTAATATGCCCTGCAATTTCAAAACACAAAGTGTTATTTAATTTTATTGCCGATTCAATGTGTTTTAATTCGTCAAAAGAAGTAGGTCGAAGGTTGCATCTACTACCATAAAAAAGCAGGTTTTTAGCAATGAATTTTTCTCCTTTCTTTACCTTTGGAATAATAATTCTAATCTTTTTTGAATTTATAATCTTTTTTCTTTTAATCTTTATTGTTTTATAAAAAAAATCTTTTGCTGTTGCAGTAATCGTAATATCTCTTCCTAGAGGGGCATATGCTTTGAAATTACCTTTATTGTCACCTAAATAATAATTTTTACTGTCAATTGATTTTACCTCAATGTTTGCTCTAGGTATCAGATTGCCTTGTTCGTCAGTTACAATTCCGTTAATTTTAACATATTTTTGCAATTTGAATAGTTTCACTACTCCTCTTCTGTTTAGTCTTCTGTTTTTTGAATCAACTTCCTGTACCAATGGTTTGGATTCACCAAAATATTTGAAACTAATTTTTTCTTTTATTATACCATTACAGATTAGATAGTTTTTTATGGAAATAGCCCTTCTTTCTGACAGGTTTATATTATAATTTTCTTTTCCTTGCTTGTCAGTGTGAGCGATTATATCAATACTGTATGGTCTGATGTATGCTGCTTTATTTACAACGCTATCCAATTTTTTTTTCTCATTTTTCGTGATATCACTTTTCGCAGAATTAAAATGTATTGTTGTTTGATATTTTAACAAAAGAGAATCTTTAAATTTTTGAGAATATAGTGTAGATAGATTTATTGTTAGTGCGAAAAAGATAAAAAGTATAAAACGCATAATTCCCATTATTAACCAACGATATTTTTATTAAGTTATTTTATTAAACTCTAATTCTCCCGTTGGTTTTGAAAATTCACCTTTAATTCCTTTTGTCTTTTTCAATTTTCAATAGTTTTTTTGAAAGTTTACAGATTTAGGATTAATTTTCCTTTCTTTGCAGTACCATTGAATCTAATAATGATAATAATTCAAGAATAAATGATAAAAGTATTAACTATAATAGGGGCTAGACCTCAAATAATAAAAGCTGCGGCTATTAGTAGAGCAATAAAAAATAAATTTGTTGATAAAATCAAGGAGATTATTGTTCATACTGGACAACATTATGATAAAAACATGTCTGAAGTCTTTTTTGAAGAATTAGGAATACCAAGACCTGATTATAATTTGAATGTTGGTTCGGGAAAGCATGGTAAACAGACTGCAAAAATGATTGAAGGGATAGAGGAGCTTCTTCTAAAAGAGAAACCTAACTATATTATTTTGTATGGTGATACCAATTCAACTTTAGCAGGAGCAGTGGCTGCCTCTAAACTTAATATTCCTATTGTTCACATTGAAGCGGGACTTCGATCATTTAACAGAAAAATGCCGGAGGAAGTAAATAGGGTAGTATGTGATCATTTATCTACATTGCTATTTTCTCCAACAGTTACAGGCTACAAGAATTTAATGAATGAGGGCTTAAATGAGATGAATAAATCTCCTTTTACTCCTGAGCAACCCGGATACTTTCATTGCGGTGATATAATGTATGATAATTCATTATATTTTTCAGAATTGGCAAAAAATAAATCTAAGATTTTGGAGGATAATGGTTTGATTTCTAAAGAATATATTCTTTCTACCATACATAGAGATCATAATACAGATATTTATGATAATTTACGATCTATATTTAATGCATTAATAGAAATATCTAAAACAAATAAAATTATTTTACCTTTGCATCCGAGGACTAAAAAGGTATTGGAACAAATGAAGCATAAAGAATTATTTGAGAGGATTAAAGAGAATAATATTTTGCTTATTCCCCCCGTTTCATTTCTAGATATGATAAGTTTGGAAAAAAATGCACTTATGGTGATAACAGATTCGGGAGGAGTACAAAAAGAAGCCTACTTCTTTAAGAATCCTTGTATTATTCTAAGGCCTGAGACAGAATGGGTTGAAATTGTGGATACAGGAAATGCATTTTTGTGTGGAGCTGATTATAACGAAATATTAAATGCTTTTAATTTTATAATAAATTCTGGAGCTGGAGATTATCCGAAAATATTTGGGGATGGGAAAGCCGCAGAATTTATTTTAAAGACATTAATCAATAATTGTCCTGAAGCAGTTTTATAATAATAATAGTGATGCAAAGATTTTTGTAAAACCAAAATATTAACATTCACCAATAAAAAAGCCGGAACTTCTTCCGGCATGTTATCGATACAATTAACAATCTAGGATTAATTAATTGTTTTAAATAATACAAAGATAAAGCAATAAAAATACGTAAATTATCAAATTCTTCCAATTTCACATATAATTTTATATAATATGTATAAAAAATTAGTTAATGCGCTGGTGATTAATGTTATATGGTTTTTGGGTTTATTAAGTAAAAATGAAGATAAAAAAGTAAAAACCTAAAGAAAAATTTAAGTTTAATAAAATAGCCATAAATTAGCGGCTAGAAAATAATAATTAGTAAAAAATAGTGGAGAGATGTAGATATTATGTAAATTTGTGGCAGCCAATGAAAGAACTAACAGCTATAAAAATAAACAATCCGAATAAAAACGGAAATTTTTCATCTCTTATCAAGGAGGAGGTAATAGAGTACTGCTCAAACTTTATTGATTGTTTTTCGGAATCGACATTGATATTATCAACTACTACCCCTTTTAATGTATTAAATCATTATGGAGATGTGGAAGCTTTTGTTAATTTAAAAAGGATAAACGATATTAGATTTATCAATAAATTTTTTGAAGCGGTAAACAGCAAATTGCAGTTTGGTGATATTTTTATTGGAAATGTTGAGACTTTTTCTATGAGAAGACGCAGAAAGAAAATAAACAAGTATCCTGTTGTTGGTAGTTTTTATTTTTTCATGGAATTTATTTTTTTAAGAGTTTTTCCTAAGCTATGGGGACTTAAAAAGATATACTTTTTTATTACCAGAGGACGTCATAGGCTTTTGTCTAAAGCAGAAACACTAGGTAGGCTAGTTTCTTGTGGCTTTGAAATTATTGATGTCAAAATAATTAGCGGGCATCATTACTTTGTTACCAAAAAAGTTTCAGAACCCACTTTTGATATGAGCCCGAGTTATGGACCTCTATACAAAATGCCCAGATTAGGCAAAAACGGAAAGATAATTGGTGTATATAAATTGAGAACGATGCATCCTTATGCAGAGTATTTGCAGGATTATGTGTTAAATTTGCATGGTTATGCGGATTCGGGTAAACCTGCTAATGATTTTAGACTTACCCCATATGCTAAATTTATCAGAAAATACTGGATAGATGAATTGCCACAACTATTAAATGTACTGAAGGGAGAAATGAAATTGGTTGGAATTA
The DNA here is from genome assembly GCA_026986005.1 of Saprospiraceae bacterium. GTDB lineage: Bacteria > Bacteroidota > Bacteroidia > Chitinophagales > Saprospiraceae > JADJGA01. The sequence goes on along the minus strand of JALSPK010000194.1, from coordinate 15,897 downwards.
GACCCGTTGGAAAGAGATATTTTCAGGATATTCCTGAAGATTTGCAAAAGTTGCGTTTGACTCAAAAACCAGGATGTATTCCTCCATATGTAGCACTTAATAGAAAAAGTAGTCTTGAAGAAGTGCAAAAGGCGGAAAGAGAGTATCTTGAAGAAAAAATTAAGCACCCTTATACAACAGATACAAAATATTTTTTCAAAGCTATGTGGAATATAATTGTGAGAAGAAAAAGGAGTGCTTGATTTGTGTGAAAAAAAGATATATTATTTTAAACAATTAATAAGGGTATTCGTTTTGATATTCGTCAGGCAGTTTTTACTGCCTTTTGTGTATTTGACAATTTGCAATATTGACAAAATGATATATAATATGTCGAAATGGTAGAAGTATTTTAACAATGAATTAAATAATTATAGATGAATATAGGCAAAGCTAAAATTTTTATTATATTTATATTTGGTGCATATTTGTTGAGTATGAGCTCATGTGTATCGAGAAAAGAAATCGTATATTTCCAAGATAGAGGTGTTGATACTACAATAAATTCAAATCAAGTATACAATATAGTGTTTCGACCCGGTGACATAGTGACTATTGTCGTTTCTGCATTGGATATCGAAGCGACACAGCCTTTTAATATGCCTGTAGTTGGCTTTAATGCTTCAGATGGAAGGGTGACGGGAGCTCAAAGACTTCAGGATTATTTATTGGATATTAATGGAAATATTGAATTTCCAGTATTGGGCAAGTTAAGAATTGGCGGGTTAAACCGTTTGGAAGCATCTAATCTACTTATCAGTAAGTTGAAGGAATATATCAAAAACCCTATTGTGAATATAAGATTGACAAACTTTAAAATTACAGTTTTGGGAGAAGTGAAAAAACCTGGGGCATATACGATTAATAATGAAAGAGTGACATTGCCTGAGGCATTAGGATTGGCAGGAGATTTGACTATTTCCGGTAAGAGAGATAATATTTTAGTGATTAGAGAAGTAAACGGAATTAAGACCAAACACAGAGTCGATTTAACTAAAGATGATGTGTTTTCCTCACCGGTTTATTATCTAGCGCAAAATGATGTTATATATGTAGAGCCTAAAAAGGCTTTGATTAAAGATTCTTCTTTTGGTAAAAGTACATCTGTTGTATTTTCCTTAGCCTCAATATTAATACAATTATCATTATTCATATGGCAAGTCACAAAATAATCAAGCTTTAAAGCAATAATTAAGTAATAAAACGATAACAAAAAATATAGAATGGAATTTGATATAAATAGAGAACATCTTGGTGAAAATTCGGGAGAAGAGATTAATATTAGAGAACTGCTTGAAAAGTATTTTCATTATTGGCCATGGTTCATATTGAGCGTATTAGCCTTTTTGTTTGGCGCATTTTTGTATTTGAGATATGCAACGCCTATATACAATGTAACAGCCTCTGTTCTCATAAAGAATAAGGATGCCGATGGGATTGGTTCTGAAATGTCAGCTTTTCAGGATTTGGGTGTAGTACCTAAGCTTGGGGATAATTCTGAAAATCACATATATATTTTAAAATCTACAGTCTTACTTGAAGGAGTTATTAAAAAACTAAAGCTTAATATCACTTATAAGAATCTTGGAACTCTTAGAAAATACTTGAATCTCAGAGAAGAAGATATGTATAAAAATTCTCCGGTTAAAATGGATTATTTTATTAGTGATTCCCTGTTTTATAAGGTAGATACTATGTTTAGAATGAAGGTAAAGTCGGAATCATCATTTGAACTGTTAAATAAAAAAGACTCCGTAGTAGTCAAGGCCGGATTTGGAGATAGAGTTAAGTTGTCCTTTGGAGATGTAGTCTTCATCCCAAATAAGCGAATTGAAGGATTTGTCGATAGGGAAATTAAAATTGTGATTAGTTCTATACCCTCTATGGTAAAAAGCTTGAAAAACAGGATAAATATAGAAAGAGCAAGCCAATTGTCAAAAGTATTGAATCTTAGTCTCAATGATTCTGATGGACAAAGAGCTGCTGATATATTAAATACTCTATTGGATGAGCATAGATTGGATGCGATAGAGGATAAAAATAAAGTATCTAGGAACACACTTAAGTTTATAAATGACAGACTCATTATAATCAAAGAAGAATTGGATAAATTGGATAGAAATGTGGAACATTTCAAGAGTTCAAACAGTCTAACTGATATCGCTTCCGAATCCAATATCTTTCTTAATAACATGGCGGAATCAGGTAAAAAATTAAGTGAAATAAACACTCAGCTTAGATTGGTAGATTTTATAATAGAGTATTTGGAAAGTCATCAGGATAACTCAAATTTAATACCTGAGAATCTTGGTATTTCTTCTGCATCTGTAGAAAGTTCGATCAACACTTTTAACAAATTAGTGCTAGAGAGGAATAAAACTTTAAAGTCATCAACTGAAAAGAATCCTGTTTATGTCAATCTTAATGAACAGATTGATGATCTGAGAAAAAATCTTGAAGCGAGTTTGGCAAATATGAAAAATTCTTTGGAAATAACAATTTCAGACTTGAATAAAGATGCAGATATATATAAATCCAGAATTAAAGCAATACCTAAACAAGAAAGGAAGTTCTTGGTTATCGAACGAAGAAGGCAAATAATTGAAAATCTCTATCTTTACCTTTTACAGAAACGTGAAGAATCAGCAATTGCTAAAGCTGTAACTCTATCAAATTCCAAAATACTGGATCCCGCTTTTGCTTCCGGATCACCTATTAGTCCAAAAAGGAAAATGATATATCTAATAGGTCTTTTATTAGGTTTGTTATTTCCGGTTCTATCATTATATATAAAGGATTTGTTGGATTTGAAAGTTCATACTAAAAAAGATTTGGAAAAAATATCTGTCCCTTTTATAGGTTCAATTCCAGTAGTCAAATCAGCTAAACATTTGGTGGCTCTTGAAAAAAACACAAATGTATCAGAGGCTTTTAGGCTGCTAAGGACTAATATTGGGTTTATGTTAAAAAGGGATAAAGAGAAGGCAAAAACCGTTTTGGTGACATCCACAATTAACAAGGAGGGCAAAACATTTGTTGCTATTAATCTTGCAGCATCTCTTGCGATTTCCGGTAAAAAAGTTCTTTTAGTGGGAATGGATCTAAGAGTTCCAAAAGTTATACAATACTTAGGCATAAAAGGAGATAAAGGAGTGACAAATTATTTGATAGATACTGATTATGATTTGAATGATGCGATTATTAGGCTTAAGGAAATACCAAATATGTATGTACTTCCTTCAGGAGATATCCCTCCAAACCCTGCTGAAATATTGATGAGAGATAGTGTAAAACAATTATTTCAGGAAATAGGATTTCAATACGATTATATAATTGTTGATACAGCTCCTACCGGAATGGTTACTGATACTCTGCTGCTAAGTGAATATGCGGATATGACAATATTTGTTACAAAGGCTGATTATTTAGATAAACGAATGCTAAATGTACCTGAGTCATTATACAAAGATAATAGACTGCCGAATATGGGAATATTATTAAATGGTACAGATATTAAAAAAGGATATGGTTACGGATATGGATATGGTTATGGATACGGTTATGGATATGGACAAGCGAAAAAGAAGTGGTGGAAGGTTTTTTAGTTGAATTGTGAACTGTTGCGAAGGTTACGAAGGGTACGAAGGGTACGAAGGTTACGAAGGGTACGAATTGTTACGAAGGGTGCGAAGGGTGCGATTGTTACGAAGGGTACGAAGGTTACGAAGGTTACGAAGGTTACGAAGGTTACGAAGGGTACGAATTGTTACGAAGGGTGCGAAGGGTGCGATTGTTACGAAGGGTGCGAAGGGTGCGTTTGTTACGAAGGGTACGAATTGTTACGAATTGTTACGAAGGTTACGAAGGGTGCGATTGTTACGAAGGGTACGAAGGGTACGAATTGTTACGAATGTTGCGAAGGGTACGAAGGGTACGAAGGGTGCGTTTGTTACGAAGGTTGCGAAGGTTACGTAGGTTGCGAATTGTTGCGATGGGTACGAAGGTTACGAAGGGTACGAGGAGGATTACGAAGGTTGCGAATTGTTACGAATTGTTACGAATTGTTGCGAATGAATAGAGGTTGGTTAAAAAAATAAAGTAAAGTACTTGCTTCGTAACACCTCGTACACCTCGTAACACCTCGTACCCATCGTAACACCTCGTACCCTTCGTACACCTCGTACCCATCGTAACACCACGTTAAATAAAATAGAAAATGGAAAGTAAACTTATAGCTATAGATTTTGATGGTACTATTGTTGAAAATAGGTATCCTGATATTGGAAAACCTATGATGTTTGCATTTGATACTATAAAAAAAATACAAGAAGATGGGCATCGTATAGTATTATGGACATACAGGACAGGTAAAAGGCTGGAAGAAGCTGTTGAGTTTTGTAAAAAAAATGGTGTCGAATTTTATGCTGTTAATAAAAATTATGTAGAGGAAGAATATTGTCCTGATGCCCCACGTAAGCTTAAAGCTGATATATTTATAGATGATCGCAATATCGGAGGCTTCCTTGGGTGGGGTAGGATATACCAAATCTTGATAGGAGAAGATTTAAGCAATATACCAAAGGTTAAAAAGAAAAAAGGACTTTTTAATAAACTTTTCTGAAAAAAAATCACTTATGAGATATTTTATTAAGATAGTATTTATTCTCTTTGTTCAAAATATATTTTCGCAGGAGATACCTGAACATATTTCTAGTGTTGGAGTGTATGATTTTATTGATGAACTAGCTCTAGAAGGCGTTATCGAACCAAATGATGTTGTGAAGCCTTATACTGATAAGAGTATATACAATTATTTGAACAAAGCAAAAATTCATCTTGATAAATTGAATAAGAGACAGATTTTGGATTTAGAGTTTTATTTAAAAGAGTTTTCTTATTTTGAACCGTTTGTTTCAAATACGAAAACACAGAATTCATTTATTGATAAATATCTTGACCAGTTCAATCTTTCGTTATATCCCTTGGGATATAGATATAAAGATTCTCTTTTTTATCTTGATATTAGACCGATATGGGGTATAGATTATTATAAAAATGATAAAGGTACTAATTATCACAGATGGGGTGGTGGATTATTAAAAATGAATATGGGTAAACACTTTTCAGGTTGGGCTAGCTTAAGGGACAATAATCTTTCAGAAGTTTTTAATCGAAAAGAATACTTTACAACTGATAGAGGTGGCAATTTCAAAGGAAGTAAAAGTGGCGGCGGAGATTTTTCAGAAATGAGAGGTGGAGTAGCCTATTCTTGGGATTGGGGAAGTTTAAGTATGTCAAAAGATCATGTAGAGTGGGGGAGTAATTATCATGGAGCAAATATTTTATCGCCTAAAGCCCCTTCTTTTGCACAGATAAAACTGCATTTGAAACCCGCAAAATGGGCTGACTTCAATTATATGCATGGTTGGCTTGTGTCCAATGTGATTGATAGCGTAAGGTCGTACATAACCCGTGATGGTAACAGACGTGACGTCATGCATCCAAAATATGTTGCAGCCAATATGTTTACAATTTTCCCATTTAAAGGAATAAATTTTTCCTTTGGAAATTCGATAATTTATAGCGATATGAATCCTCATCCGGCATATTTAATTCCCTTTATGTTTTTTAAGTCGGTAGATCATTGGCTTAATTCAACTGATGATGCCGGTGTTGGAGTAGGACAAAATTCTCAAATGTTTATTAATCTCAGTATTAAAAGACTTATGCATTTTAATTTTTATGCTTCTGTTTTTATTGATGAACTCAAAGTAGCTAGAATAAATGAAAAAGACAAATATAATTTATATAGCTATAAAATAGGTGCAAAGTATTCAAACGGTTTTATTTCAAATATGGCATTAACAGCAGAATATACAAAAACTACTCCGGGTACCTATCAACATTATATCAGTACGACGACTTTTGAAAGTAGTTCGTACAATCTTGGACATTACCTCAGAGATAATTCTGATGAATTGTATTTTGCAATTGCATACAAGCCTTTTTCTGAATTCAGGACTGTTTTAGAATATACTAAAGCAAGGCATGGCAATTCTTTTAAATATATCCATGGAAATGATATCATAACCCATGCAGCTTTGCGAGAGATTAAATGGACAAATGAAATCATTGGACTAAGTGTTAGTTATGAATTTCCTTATAATAACTTTATAAAGTTAGCTTTTATTTACAATAATGCTAAAGGAGATGACTTAAAACTATTTACTCCTGACTTTTATCAAGGAGAGAATAAAACTATTGTTTTTGGTATAAATATGGGATTTTAGATATTACTTCTTCTTTCTTTTTGCAATCTTATCTCCTCTAGTTTTAGGTTTCTTGTATTTTGCAGCCAATTTGCGTCTGTAAGATCCACCTTGATTTGTTTTCTTGTTTTTTTCTTTTTTTTCGTGGAATGCCGGGCCTGATTCGTGTTTTTTTGAATTCCTGTTGTGATTTTTTTTATACTTTTCCATTGGTCTCTCTTCAGGGGTCAATTCCGCAGAAACAGTTACTTCTTCAGGAAATATAAGCAATGGTATCTTAGATGCCATCAGATTTTCAATAGCTTTTTTAAAATCCTGTTCTTTTCCTGTAAATAATAAAATAGACTCTCCTTTTTGTTTTGCTCTTCCCGTTCTGCCTATTCTGTGCATATAATTTTCAGGATATACTGGAGTATCAAAATTTATTACATGACTTATATCGTTGATATCAAGTCCTCTGGCCATTACATCTGTTGAGACCAATATTCGTTTCTCACCATCACTAAACTGTTTTATTGATCTGATTCTATAATTTTGTGATTTATTGGAATGAATAACTCCTATCTCTGACTGATAATGTTCTTCTAACAATACAAATATTCTATCTGCTCCTTTCTTGTTGGGAGCGAAAATTAAAACTTTTTTGTACACCTCTTTATCTCTTAGTAAATATTCCAAAAGATTAATTTTTGTATAGAAGTTTTTTACTTCATAAGATGTTTGTTTAATGTTGTCCAGGGGAGTCCCACTAACCGCTATTGAGACTTTAACAGGTTCAATAAAGAAATCTGTGATTAGTTTTTCGATTTCTTCCGTCATCGTTGCAGAAAACATCAAGTTTTGTCTCTTAGATGGTAATAATTCAAATATGTTATTTAGCTGATACCTAAATCCCAAATCCAACATTACATCGACTTCATCTATAACTAGTTTCTTTACTTCCTTTATTTTTAAAGCTCCATTAAGTACCAAATCGTATAATCTGCCCGGTGTTCCTACCAATATATCGACACCTCTTGAGACTGCTAATTTTTGCGTATTAATATTCGTACCTCCATATACTCCTATTACCCTGATATTAATGAATTTAGAATAACTACTTATTTGATCGACTACTTGTAATACTAATTCTCTTGTCGGAACCAATATTAAAACTCGAGGGTTTATTTGTTTAGAATATTTATGGTCTTGCAGCAATGGTAATGTATATGCTAGAGTTTTTCCAGTACCTGTTTGAGCTATTCCTATTATGTTTTTTCCGGCTCTTATTATAGAAAAAACTTCGCGTTGGATAGGAGTAGGGGTTTCAAATCCTAATTCTTCCAATGCATTTATCAATTGTTTTGATAGTTTTAAGTCTCTAAAAGTATTCATTTTATACATTGTTTTAATAGCCATTCAATTCTAGGTCTCCAGTTTCTATCAACTCAAATCTTTGTCCTATTTTCTTTTGTATTACTTTAAAGTGATTCAAATCCTTTTTCGTGATCAAAGAAATAACTTCTCCTTTCGAATCAGCTCTACCCGTTCTACCTATACGGTGGATATAGTCCTTTGGAGATCTAGGTAATTCATAATTTATAACAATTGGTAGTTTTATTATATCAATCCCTCTTGCTAAAATATCTGTTGCAACTAATACATTTATTTTACCGTCTTTAAATTGCTTTAAAGTCAATGTCCTTGATGATTGGCTTTTTTTACCATAAAAAGCAGATGCCTTAATTCCATTTTTATTCAATTTATTAGTTATATGTTTTACTTGGTATGTTGAAGAAGCAAAAATCAATACCTGTTGCATTTCATTATTTTTTATTAAATATCTTAATAGTGGTCCTTTTCTTTTTTCAGTAACTATGTAGCTTTTTTGTTTAATTAATATTTTGTTTTGGATACCTTTGTTTATATTTATAATAACAGGTTCTTGTAAGTGTAGTTTTGATAATTTATCAATATCCTCACTAAGTGTAGCTGAAAATAGTAAACTTTGTTTGTTTTTTGGCAATAGAGAAAAGATTCTGTTCATTTCTTCTTCAAACCCCAAGCCTAACATTTTGTCTGCTTCATCTAAAACGAAAATCTTAACCTTGGAAAGATGTACTGCATTTGATTCTACTAAATCGAGTAACCTTCCCGGGGTAGCGACTAGAATATCCACACCTTTCATTGCCTTCATTTGTGGATTGATGGAAACTCCCCCGTAAACCGATTTTACCGCTAAATCACGGTCGGCACCTTTTTTAAAATAAATAAAAACATCGGAAATCTGAATAGCAAGTTCTCTTGTTGGGACAACTACTAATATTGATATATGTCTGTTTGGACTTTTTTTAGGTTGCACAATAGATGAAATTATCGGTAAAACATAACTAGCTGTTTTTCCCGAACCTGTTTTTGCTATTCCCAATACATCTTTTTTGTCCAATATTAGAGGAATTGCTTTTGCTTGAATGGGATAAACATTCTTGTAACCTAATTCTAAGATTAAAGTTAATAGAGTTCTTGAAAAATTAAAGTCTTTGAAGAGCATATATAATGTTAACTATTTTGTTGAGATAAAAAATTAACATAATAGTTTAATTAAAGTTTTTAGGATATATAGGCAAAATGGAAATACTGAAAAATTAAACTGTTATTTATCTAAAGCGCAATTTAACTTACTGCAAATATTATAATAATTATAACTGAAATAAAGTGTTTCCTTAATTTAAAATACGCAAACGATTGTTTAGATTTTGCATTTATGATATGATTAAGTTTAATGAAATCATAAATAGTCTATAAACTAATTATATCATTTATAAATATCTTATAATGTAGTTAAATAAGTATAATTAAATGTATAAATAGTTATATATGATATAATATATTGTTACCAATGTTAATATAATTTGATAGCATTTTAATAAATATTGCAAAAAATTTCTAAATAATCAATAAAATTATGAAAAGGTTTGTTTTTAATCTTATTTTTTATTATTATTGCATTGAGAAATTCATTAAATTACAGAATTAACGTTAAATAAACAAAATTAATGAAAGGTAATAAATATTTGTTGATATTATTTATTTTTAGTTTAGTTACCCCTATTTCTGTTTATTCCCAGAGTTCGAAGTTATACGGAAAGGTAGTCGATGCAGCAAACGATGGTGCATTAATTGGTGCATTTGTTATGTTGAAAGGAACTTCACTTGGTTCAGCTACAGATATAGATGGGAATTATAGTATAGAGAATATACCTGTAGGTAAATATGATTTAAAAATATCATATATTGGCTATGATGACAAAATAATCAAAATCGAGTTTACCGGAAAAGAAAAGAGGAAGCTCAATCTAGAACTGGAATACAGCGGTGTACTATTGGGTGCAGTTAAAGTTACTGCTCAGGCAAAAGGTCAAATTAGCGCTATTAACAATCAACTTAATTCTAAATCTATTAAGAATGTAATATCTGCAGAAAGAATACAAGAACTTCCAGATGCCAATGTCGCTGAGACTATCAGTCGTTTGCCTGGGGTATCAGTACAAAGAGTCGGAGGGGAGGGAAACAAAGTAGTGGTTAGAGGATTGTCTCCAAAATATACAAAGGTTATGATTGAAGGGGTTGCTGTAGCTGCCACTAGTGCCGACAGGAGTTCGGATATCAGTATGGTGTCTCCCTATTCTCTTGACGGGATAGAATTGATGAAAGCTATCACTGCTGACAAAGATGCTGATTTTATTGGAGGAGCGGTTAATTTCAAACTTAGAACTGCTAATCCAGGGTTGCAATTTAATTTGATAGCTCAAGGAGGATATAATGATTTGAAGAATACCTATTCTGACTATATGATTGTTGCTAGTACTAGTAATAGGTTTTTTAACAATAAATTGGGGTTATATATTCAAGCCAACATAGAAAGAAGAAATAGAAGTTCAAATAATCAAGCAGCTAGATATAACATTAGGGAGTTAAGTGATACTTTGAGAGAAATTCATACTGAATCACTAAAACTATCTGATGTATTGAGAAATGTTAATAGGAAAGGAGCTACATTGGTCTTGGATTACAAGATTAAAGATGGAGTGATACAATTCAAAAATTTTTATAGTAATGGGATTACTGACATTGTAAGATATCACGAAGCTTTTGATTTGAATAGAGCAAACAGATATCATAGTTACGAAACCAGAAAGGAAAGATACGACGTTAACTCAATAAGCAATTTTATTAATTTTGAAAAGAAATTTGGAACACTTGAATTTAATGCAAAGATTTCAAATTCTATTTCAAATAGAAATGTACCAACTAATTTTGGTTTTGTTTTTCAGCAACCTAATGCTATAAAATCGGAGGTCTTAAATAAAATAGTACCACCTTATGAATTGATTGATTATGCCGAGATTGATGACAATCTCACAAACTTAAAAGATATTTATGAATCGACTTCTGAAACTATCGAAAAACAACAAGCGGTCAGTGTTGATTTAAAATACAATTTCAGTTTATCAAAAAAGATTAATGGTAATATAAAAATTGGTGGTAAATACCGTTTTAAAGATAGATCTTTTGATAAAACTGTCTATACAGGAAGGTTTTATTTGAATAGTGGACAGACAGCTAAGGATGCGATATTGAAAGCTTATCCCGAAATGCAATCAATTGCACCTCTCGGTTCTACATTGTTGCCATTTACCTTGTTTTTGAACAAGGATTTTGATCACAAAAACTTTTTAAATGGTGAGTATAAATTGGGCTATGTTGCTGATGTTGATTTAATGCAAAATGTTTTAGAAATAATAAAGAATAATGTAGGGCAAGATGAATTCCAAACCTACAGTAAACATGCGTATTATTCCAAGAGAGAGGATTATGCGGGAAAGGAAGCTTTAAAGGCTGCATATGCGATGATGGAACTTGATTTGGGTAGAAAGATAAAGTTTATACCGGGATTGAGATTTGAAGACAATACAACTGTATATACAGCTGCTCAAGGGGATGGTACTAAAACAGCCTTTTATGATCAGGAATATTTCAATAAAGACACATCAATTACAAGGCACAACAGGTTTTTGTTACCAATGATTCATTTAAAATATAGTCCTTTGGATTGGCTCAACTTTAGATTAGCCTATACTCAGTCACTTTCCAGACCTAGTTATTATCAATTTACACCTAGGGTAGATATATTACAAGAGGTTGTTATTTTAAATAACCCAACGTTGAAACCTGAGTTTTCTAAGAATTGGGATTTGTATTTATCATTCCATTCTAATAAATTGGGTCTTTTCACAATTGGAGGTTTTACAAAAAGTATTGAAAACATGATATTTGGATTGAATAGGAGAATAATACTTGATCCTTCAAAATACAATTTGCCCGAAGATGTAAAAAATAGAGATATTTATACTCAAGCTAATAATAAATTTGATGCTATAGTCAGAGGAGTAGAATTTGATTGGCAAACAAATTTTTGGTATCTACCGGGTGTTCTTAAAGGATTGGTATTAAATATTAACTATACGCATATTTATTCTGAAGCTAAGTATCCATTCACAAAAGTAGTAAATGTTCAGGAAAATCCTTTCGGTTTGCCAATATGGAAAAATATTGATTCATATCATAATGGACAATTAGTACAACAGCCTGATGATATATTTAACGTGCAAGTGGGATTTGATTATAAAGGATTTTCAGGGAGGATTTCTACTTTGTACCAATCTAGAGTTTTTAAAGGTGCAAACTTCTACGAAGAGTTGACACAGTTTACAGACGTATATAACAGATGGGATGTTTCATTAAAACAAAAATTGCCGTGGTACAATATTCAATTATTTTGCAATCTGAATAATATTACGGCATCTAGTGATAGAGACTTGATACAAGGAGCACCTTGGAATACGAAGATACAAAGGTATGGAAGAACCATTGATTTTGGATTGAGACTTAATCTTAAATAACATTATAAAAGTTTATTATGAGCACAATTAATTTTAAATATTCAATTTTAGTTTTACTAGTTTTTACATTTTTTATTAATGATATTATTGGACAAGATACATTGGACGTAGCCCCGCTTAATGATGAAGGTGAATACAATTTAGTACCGACCATTTGGGGAGATACGACTGAAACAGGAGAAAGAGCCAACATGAATAGAGTGTATAGATTGCAAAGAGGTGGAATTTATATCATGGATCAAACTATTTACGCAGATTTCCCTATTAGATTGGTTGCTGATAGCGATGATCAGTCCAAAAGACCTCCAATGCTTGTAAGAGGGAAGTATACTTCAGGACACAATATAAAGACATTTTTTACTTTTACCAAAGATGGGTTGTCACACAGCTTTGAAGATATCATATTTAATGGAGTAGATGTTGAAAGGTTGTATTACAATCAATGGAATAGGGGGTTAAAGATTTCAGGAGATGATATAAAAGTAACATTGGATAGATGTATTATGAGTTATTGGGCCGGATTATTTCTAGAGGTTACAGGAGACGATGCTTCCTTAATAATACGTGATAGCAAATGGAGAAATGGTGTTTCTGCTCAAGCACCGCCTTGGGGAGCACAACAAAATGTATTTTTTACTAAATATGCAGATACCATTATTTTTACAAATAATACCTTCTTCAATACAGGTGGTTTTTGCTTGGATTTCGAAAATCCTACGATTGCAAATTATATAAAAATAGAACATAATACGTTTTTTACAAGCAGTATAGACCTTCTTAGGATGCGTGATATGGTAAATACCGTATTTAGAAGTAATTTGTTTTATGCAACTCATTCATACGGTCAGTCTGAATCAGAAAGAAAAGCCTCTTGGTTTGATAAAGATGGTGAGATAATTTCTCTTTTTTCAATTGATACTACAGGAGTTGATTTATTGAATTCTGTTGGATTAACAGAAAAAGACAAAAATGTAGTCGTATCTAATAACACATTCTTTTTTCCACAAAAGCTAAAAGACTGGTGGGAAGGATTTGGGGGTATTAATACACCGGTGTGGATGAATAACCGAACAAAGGCAATGTTTGCTGATGACACAAATTATCCAAAACTCCAAGATTATGACAATGATGAGCTTGATCCCGGCTTTGTGCAATCAGATATGGTCGATTGGGTAATAGGAGAACTTGTGACTTACAATGATCGAGTACGAAAAAAAGCTAGCGTAGTTGATTTGAAGTATTCCAGGAATTATGATACTCACACAGGAACATCTGATTTGCTTATTGGGTTTCCATGGCCATTACCTGAGTCTTTGGTCTATAATAATCAAAATATGCTTACTGGAGGACATGATGGATTGCCAATTGGAGATTTGAATTGGTTTCCGGATTCTAGAAAAGAGTATGGTGTTGGAGTCGATGATATCCCTAATGACCTTTTTCGTGATATAGATTGTTATCCAAATCCGGTAACAGATATAGCTAATATTACTTTTGATCTTTTGCAATCATCAAAAATCAGTATGAAATTATTGGACATAAATGGGAACTTAGTAAAAAAATTAGTTGAAGGGGTTTATACTAAAGGAATTCACGATATTGAGCTTGATGTCTCTAAACTGAATACCGGAGTTTATCTTTATACAATTACAAACGGGTTGTCTAGTAAATCAAAAAAATTAATCATTATTAAATAAAAGAATTATATCATCAGAATTATTAATTAAATTTTTAACTTAAACTATTAAATATGAAAAAAATATTACAGCTTAAAATTGGTTTCTTTGCCTTTTTGTTTATCCTGTTTTGTGGGATGAATACATTTGCGCAAACTTACACAGTACAGAACACATTTGCAGAAAACTTCGATGAAGAAGTAGATACAGCCTTTTGGGCATATAATTGGGCGGCTGGAAAAATAGTGGGAGACAGAGATGGAAATACATTTAAATACGAAACAACAGAGTTGAATAATTACTATCTTGGAGTAATTTTACAGTTTACCAATAAAGGTATTGTTTTGAACCTGAAAGATAATCCTATAATTAAATTTAAAGCAAAAGCTGAAAACGCTTTACTAAATTCTGAAAATGCGGATTCAATACCGATTGGCATGGATTTGATAAATTTGAAAAATGAAAACATTGGGTTGACTTACTTGAAATCTATGATTGCAGCTGATGGTGAATGGCATGATGTAGAATTTGATTTTTCTGTAATTTCGGAACAACCGGGGATGGACAGTATTGCCAAAATAAGATTTAATCCCGGGAAAGATAGATTTGATGGATGGAAAGTTTATTCAGGAACTGTGTGGATTGATGATTTTGAAGCAGGATTTGAAGGACCTAAACCAATCGTGAAATTAACTACTTACACGGAAGATTTTTCCGAAGATGTTAATATGGATTTGTGGTTGGGTAATACAGGAATTCATCCGGATAGCACACCTATTTTTACGGTAGTACAAGAAGATGGAGCATTGAGTTATACAGTTGATCAAAATCAGTTTTATGATGGGCAATTCTTTAATTTCAAAAAGAATGAAAACATTGTTTTTGATTTGACAGAAAATGGATTGATGAGTGTTAGGTTAAATGTAGCACCGGGAGCGACTTATGATAGTGTAACTGTTGATTCAGTATTATTCCTCGCTTCACCTTGGGGAAAAGACAGTACAGGTACATTAGTGAGAATGGTAGATAGTCCAAATTTCTTAGTTCCTGCTGATGGTCAATGGCATGAATATACATTTGATTTTGCTGCTAATATTGGACATCCATTGTGGAATGGAGAAATACCTCCGGGAGATTTTAGTAATATAGAATCAATATTGTTTGAAACAGTAAAATATCCCGGAAAATATAAATTTTCATTCAAAATGGATGATTTTAAGTTGGGTGAAGATGCTGTTCCCGCAACAGTATTGACGAGTTATGAGGAAAACTTTAATGCAGAAGTCAATATGGATCTATGGTTGGGAAATACAGGAAAACATCCTGACGGCACACCAATTTTTACAGTAGAGCAAAAGGATGGACATTTGAATTATACAGTTGATCAAAATGCATTTTGGGATGGGCAATTCTTCAATTTCAAAAAGAATGAAAATATTGTATTTGATTTGACAGAAAATGGATTGATGAGTGTCAGATTAAATGTAGCACCTGGAGCGACTTATGATAGTGTAGCTGTAGATTCAGTATTATTCCTCGCTTCACCATGGGGAAAAGACAGTACTGGTACATTAGTGAGAATGATAGATAGTCCAAAATTTTTAGTTCCTGCTGATGGTCAATGGCATGAATACACATTTGATTTTGCTGCTAATATTGGACACCCATTGTGGAATGGAGAAATACCTCCGGGAGATTTCAGCCAAATAGAAGCGATATTATTTGAAACAGTTGCTTATCCGGGAAAATACAAATTAGCCTTCCAGATGGATGACTTTAAATTAGGAAAAGCTGCAATACCTCCTACTGTATTGACAAGCTATGAGGAAAACTTTAATGCAGATGTCAATATGGATCTATGGTTGGGAAATACAGGAAAACATCCTGACGGCACACCAATTTTTACAGTAGAGCAAAAGGATGGACATTTGAATTATACAGTTGATCAAAATGCATTTTGGGATGGGCAAT
>JALSPK010000193.1 GCA_026986005.1 Saprospiraceae bacterium | reverse complement strand
ACACTATTTACAGGTATGATTTTTTTATTTAACAAATACCGGTATTAATATATATATCACTTCTCATATCATTTTTTAGTAAAAGGTACTCCCCAGTCTTCGATCTTGTCAGAATAAAAATATAATTTATCCCCTTCTATTTTATAAACTAAATACGTAGGATTTCCACCTTCAATATGGAGTTTTAATTTAGTATCTTCAATAGTCCAAAGCCAGTTATAATTATCAATTGGCGTTGTTTGAATACAAGTACCGTCATCATAAAATGTCCAAGCATACACATCGTTGTTTGAATCTGTATAAATCCATTGACCGAACAAATTACTATCCAAGTTTAAATCGGAAGTTTCTTTTGTACAACCGGTAAATATCGAAGTATAAATAAGAAAAATAAATATGGCAAAAATAGATTTTGAATATTTCATGTTTATTTATTGTAAAGTTATTTTATCAACATCAAATCTCTAAATTCCCTTGGATAAACACCTAAAGTATCATATGATGCTTTTTCTTCCACATCATCTGTAACACATAGATATTTATGGTCACCATTGTCAATTGTAAAGTAAATATGCTGACCATCTTTTGAAAATATTGTATTTTCTACCTCGCCCCATCCGGATAATTCGCATACTGTATATTCTTTATCACTAATAAAATCTTTAATGTACAATTTATTATTTGCACCAATACAAGCACCTCTGTTTCCCCAACTATTTTCCTTAACATTGACTAAATTGATACTATCTGCAACAAAATTTATTTCCCCTGTTTTCAGGTTAAGCATTTTCAATTTATGATGATTGTAATACAAAATTCTCTTTCTGTCATAAGTCATTCCTCCAATACTTACAGAATTATCATCAGTATCACCGAGCCTCTTATATTTCTTTGTATCAAAATTGTAACTGAAAAGAATGTCATAATCATAATGATTTGTTCCTCCATTTACACCCCATGCTTCAAGATATCCATAAGCAATTTTTCCATCAGCAGAAATAAATACTTCTTCAAAACTTGCTGTTTCCGTATCATCAGTTTTTTCCGGCTGTGACAATGCAAAAATATCAGGACTTTCTGCTACTTCATACGAATCATCCGATGTGTTGAAACGAATCATATAGTCATGATAAGGACTTCCATAAGCCTTATGAGCAGTACCTGTTAGGTATAAAATATACCCGTTATCCGATAATGTTGCAGTGTTAGTTTTAAAATATGAATAGCGATTTTCATTTTGTTCCGTTACCATAGGTAAATAGTGAAAATCTGTCTCATCAATTTTTTGATACATTCCTTGGTTATCAAAATCCCTCCAATCCAAACCCAAAGTAAATATATCATTTCTCAAATCGCTTTGAGCAATAAACCTTGAATCCGAAGGGTATGCATCACTAAAAGTTGAATATGATACTTCCCCGTTTTTTATAGTTATCTTCACTATCTTTTTTTCATCACCTAAGATTTTAGTTGAATGTGGAACATAAAGACCCAAAAATTCAGCGTTTTTTTCATTTACCGTATTAAAAATATTGGGATCGCAACTTGTAAATGAAAGAAACAGGAATAAAAAAGTAAAGATGCTTATGATATGTTTTTTCATGATAAGAATAATTTGTTAATAATATTGCAAAAATGAGTTGAATTAAAAATCCGGTCAATAACATAAATGCGTCATTTCCCGACACTACATCAAGCAGTTTATACATAGTAACTATCCCTTTGTGTCGCAATTGGTATTCAATGCATCTATAGTGATGATAGGCCATCCTTCAGAGCCTTTAGCATAAAATCTAACCAATACCGGACCAAATCTATGATTTACCAAATAGACCACTTTAGAGATATTAAAATCTTTTCCATTTAATGACATTATTATAGTATTGTCAGGAACAGTCTCTGTTATTTCAAATGCTTTGATAATCCAACCAAAAGCCTCCACTTCAAATTTGTCATTAGTAATTTCTCTGACCGTGGTTTTTCCATCTGAAACGTGAGTATATTTATCCCCTTTTTTACCATCAAATTTCACTAAAACGAATGGGTCATCATCATTTGTAGAGCCATAATCAAAAGTAGCGATGGTATTGGTAGATATTTTTGCTCTAAATATCATTGGAGAATCCCCTGAAATTTTTTGACCTTTGTAGGTTATTTCTCCCAACTTTTCTTCTATCGAAGGGACATCAGCTTCAAAAACTGTAACCCCTTCTTCGTTTGATTCTACAGTTACTTTGCCGGAGATATCAAAACCTCTCGCTTTCAAATCCCAATAATTGCCAACTTTTCCAATAGTTTTGCTTGGGGTCAAATCCTCACCTTTAAAAATATCTTTAGTAGTATTGTCTTTTCCACAAGACAAAATAAAAAATAATGGAATTAATAAAAACAGAAACTTTTTCATAATTAATGCTATTTACTTAAAGTAATAATGCAAAGGTATATCATTGCAAATAAGTGCGCAATGACGCATTTGTGTCATATTTTCTATACCAATCCTTCTCTTATTGCTTTCACTACTGCCTGTGACTTGGAGTGAACCTGTAATTTATCATAGATATGTCTGATATGATTGCGTACTGTTTGGATACTGATAAATAATTTTTTTGCTATTGCGGCATTGCTCATACCTTCTACAAGTAGATTTAGTATTTCCAATTCGCGATTAGTAAGTGAGAAATCATCAATTTTGGCAGGGATATATTTTTTAAACAAATTCAATACCTTTTTTGCTATACTTGCACTCATGGGACTGCCGCCGCTATGACACTCTCTAAGGGCATTTAGAATTTTTTCAGGAGAAGTCTTTTTAAGCAAATACCCGTCTGCACCCGCTAAAATAGCATTCATTATAGTATTGTCATCATCAAAAATAGTAAGCATCAAAATTTTTAAATCGGGATGTTTGCTTTTAAATATAGGTATTGCTTCAATTCCCGATATATTGGGGAGATTGATATCCAAAAGCAATATTTGTGTATCGGGCGATATATTTGCAATAGCATCTTCCGCACTAATAAAAGCATCAAGGCATTCAAAGTCATCAAATGCATCCAACAAATTGACCAGACCCCGGCGAAAATCAGGATGGTCTTCTACTATAGATACTTTTATCATTTTTTTTAAATTAATATTATGCGATAATAAATCAGTAATAACTTATATTAATACAAAAGTATTATTTTTTCATCTCAAAAGCGCTCTACACGAGTATTTATAACCTTAAACAATACAAAATAGTCCAATAAATCATTTTATTTTGAACTGTTTTATATCAAAAAATGCTATTACTTATTTTGCAAAGCAAAGGATAATTGTCTTATGATACAATAGTGCATTTACGTCATTTTTGAAGAGAATACCAAAAAACATCTATTTCCGGCAAGACAAAAATCTCATCAAAAATATTTGTTTTCAAATAGTTATGCACTTTATAGACAGACTATTTAGTGTCTGTCCATAAAGTCATTAAAATTTAAAAATAATCTTTTTGCGAACTTTTTTCTTTTTTCAAATCGCTGATACTAAGGCATCACCGATTATCAAAAAGACAAAAATCTCATCAAAAATATTTGTTTTTAAATAGTTAAGCACTTTATAGACAGACACTATTTAAAAAATTGCATAGTTAAACTTAAATGAAAGAAAATAGGTTATACCCTCCTTTAAAGTAGGACTTTTAAAAGAGATGCCTTGAGAATATCTGTAGAAAATAATTTCATCAGTACTTGCATTGATTCTTCTCGGTCCACCTAAATAATACAAATATAAATTAAGATTTAATCTTGTACGAGGTGATAAGTAGTATGTCATTCTATTGCTCCAGGAAGTCAATAAGAAGATATCATTATAGTCCGGATCTGTATCTAACCAAAATATTTTATTCAATGATATATTTATTTTTGAAGTAATAACAGTTCTTGTACTGGGGTAATACGAGAATGAAGAAAAAATACCCGAATTAATGAACACCGTCTTATTGTTTTTATCATCAGATGGAATAACTTTATGCAATTTATTTATCACATAACTACCGCCTAAATAATATCCAAAGTCAAATTGATAAAACATATTGATAGGTTTGTAATACTCATTTTTGAATATTAAAGATAAACCGTAATTGGTATAACCATAATTCTGTTTTCCTTTATTATAAAAAATATTATATAATGGTGATAATCCAAGTGAGAAAATGCTTCCTGCATTTCTGACAGGATGATAAAAGCTGTATAAGCTGTATAAATCATAAAGTGATGTGAAATAATCAAAATCTATACCTTTAACTAAGTGTTTGGAGGTTATAATATTATCAATTATTTTTAATTGTTGTACTCTCTTTATCCTTTTGTCAAATGCTCTTATATTATTTGATGTAGAAATTGCATTAGCTAAGGCTATTACATCGTTTCCGTCAGGAGTTTTGGATAATTTCCCTATTTTTTTAAAGTCTTTTAACATCCTGATTGCCCTCCATGCATCTGTCACATCTTCAACCCTTCCATACCCAATATTAAAACCTAAATTCATATTAAACCGAAGTCCTTCATTGTAATCCCTTATATGAAAAGGATAATATTCACCTTCTTTTATGACAAGATTACTTTTGATGTCAAATTCGAAAAATCTTTTTGATTTATTGTAAAACCGGAAACTGTTATCAATTTTTAATTCTGAATCTATAGCTTTATTATTTATTGTTTTTCTATCATTTTCGTTATACTTCCTTCCATAACCCCCTGCTATATAAATAGAGTTAATACCGCTATATTGAAGTTTTGAGCTGTTTCTGTAAGAGTGATTTGATAGATATATTCCCGAGTCAAATTCAAAATCATTTTTAACCCTATAGGAGTGATCTCCGTTATTGGAATTAAGAAAAACACTAAAATCTAACTTATCATATTTTAATTTTGGCAAATAATAGTTTTTGAGTTTAAATGTGTCAAGTTCTGCATAACGCTTTAGTTCAATATCTCCTGCTTGACTCCAAGCATTTGAACTAAAAATAAAAATAAATAATGCAAAGGAGAAAAGTTTAAGGTTTTTCATAAGTATTATTTTTTGTTTTTACTGAGACGATTCATTTTTCAATTTCATCTAAAAATATACACTAAACCATCATAAGATTTTGTAATACAAACCGCATATTTTCTAAACACAAAATTCCACCAATTCTTTTTATAACGATTTATTTGGGGTATTTTACTATAAAATAATATTTATCCTTGTTCTCCCACAATAATCTTTTCTCCTAACTTTAATCTATACGAGTTTGTTATTTTGTTCCATTTTTTTATTTGCGAGACTGATGCATTATATTTTCGTGACAAATCCCATAAAGTATCTCCACTATGTATAACATGGTATTTGTATTTTCCAAACAAATATGGTCCTTTTTTGTGTTTTTCGTGTTTGTGTTTATTTCTGCTTGTTTGTACCAATAGCTTTTGTCCCGGGTTTATTCTATTGCTATGCAGTCCATTGATACTTTTAAGTGCCCTGACAGTCATTCCATAATTCTGAGCTATCTGTCCAAGTACTTCCCCTCTTTGCACAATATGATATTTTCCTTTTTGTAAACTTACGGATTTCTTTTCTCGTTTATAAGCGGTAGAACCACCACTTCCCATGAATACCACCAGTTTTTGTCCAGGATAAATCCTTGAATTTCTTAATCCATTCCAGTCTTTTAGTTTTCTGACGGATGTTCTATACATTTTTGCTATTTGACCCAAAACCTGACCTCTCCTTACGATATGTATAGTTCTTTCTTTCGCTTTTTTTATCTGAACCAACAACTTTTCTTTTTCGATGCCTTTACTTGATTTAAAATTATAAAGTTCATTTTCATGATCTAAATAATATCCAACCTTTTCTCTCGGCAATCTTAATATGTAATTATTATCGTTTGTAGCCGGTATTATTCCGTGTTTGTACGAAGGATTAAGGAAACTAAGATCCTCTTTATCTATTCCCATGAATTCTGATATCTGGTCAAATGACAATACATCTCTTACGGTAACACTATCTATACCATCTGCTAATATTCCGGGATTCACAGGATAGATATTATGTTCGATATTGTAATTAAATATATAATTTACAGCTATAAATGCGGGGACATATCCTCTTGTCTCTCTTGGTAAAAAAGGCCATATAGCCCAATAGTTTTTTACTCCTCCTGCTCTTCTTATGGCTCTGTTGACATTTCCGGGACCTGAATTGTATGCAGCTAAAGCCAATTCCCAATCTTGATATATTTTATATAAATCTCTTAGATGACGTACAGCAGCTTCCGTTGCTTTATAAGGGTCAAATCTATCATCGACAAGTGAATTACTTTTCAATCCATACCTTTTTCCTGTATTATACATAAACTGCCAAAGTCCTTTTGCTCCAGCTCTACTACCAGCAGTCGGATTTAATGCGCTTTCTACTACTGAAAGATACTTCAACTCCAATGGCATATCGTATTTGTCCAAAACTTGTTCAAAAATAGGAAAATAAATCTCTTTTAAACCTAGCATTCTTGCTGTTTGTTTTTTTTTCTTATTTGCATACACATTGATGAATCCTTTTACATGTTCATTGTAAACTAGATCGATAGGAGTGTGCAAATTCAATATTGCTATGCGCAGTTCATAAATTGAATCACTAAATACCGGTTTTTCTTCCGGAAAATATCCGTATCTATTAAGTTTTTCAGGGTTGGTCTCAAATGTATATTTGTTGTAAAAATTTACTTGAGTCAGTTTGTCCAATTGCTCTATTAATGCTGCACCTTTTAACATTCTGGTGTCTTCAGTTATTATTTCATTGGTATGATACTTATTTTTGAATACTTTGGCAAATGCAACAGTATCGTTTAGTATCTGTTGTACTATGCTCAAAGTATCTTCTGCGGGTTCCAGAACAAGACTATCTACTATGGTAACAGCTGTAAATTCATTATCAATTGAATCAATAATAAGGGATTGATCTAATAATAATTCTTCTTCTTCAATTGGAGCTGTTGATTTTGTAGTGTCTGCGACTACTGCATTTTCGTGTTGTTTGTCTTCAGACTTATTAACAATATTTTTTACTATTTTACAAGAACTTAGTCCAAAAACGGCAAAGACAATAAATATATATCGGTACATTTTACTCATTAGTTGTTTTATAACAAACGACAAAACTAACAAAAAGATATGTTTTGGAAAAAATATTCATAAATAAAGCGAGTATCAAAATTTATTACTCTATTTTTCATAAACAGATATTATTTTCAACTAATTTGAGCAATGATTTGTTAATAATAAAAACATCAATATTATTATGGCAGCAGTAGAATCAAATATGTTAGCTCTAGGAACTAAAGCACCTTTTTTTCAATTGTATGATACAATTAGTAAGGATTTGATTTCGATAAATGATTTGAAATCAGATAAAGCAACGGTAATTATTTTTATTTGTAATCATTGTCCTTATGTACATCACATTATGAAACGCTTTTTGGAAATAGCTAATGCATATATTGCACAAGGTGTGAAGTTTGCAGCTATTAGTTCCAATGATGTAGATAATTATCCGCAAGATCATCCTGATATTATGAAAACAATAGCAGATATGTGTAAATTTTCATTTCCATATCTTTATGATGAGACACAATCAGTAGCTAAGGACTATCAGGCTGCCTGTACTCCGGATTTATACATTTTTGACAATGCGATGAATTTAGCATATAGAGGAAGGTTTGACGAAACCAGACCACAATCAGGAGTTGAGGCTACCGGAGTGGATTTTAAAAATGCATTGGAAGATATAGTCAAAGGGGCAAAGGTTCAGGCTAAACAACTGCCAAGTATTGGTTGTAGTATAAAATGGAAAAAATGATTTTAATAAAATACTTCAATAGGTTTTTTAAGTTGCTTTTGATAATTCCTGTCAAGATTTATCAAAAATTACTGTCTCCTCTCTTAGGTAGCAATTGTCGATATACTCCCACTTGTTCGCATTATACAGTTGATGCAATTGAGGAATGGGGGGCTTTAAAAGGAGGTTTAATGGGTATCAAGAGGATATTGAGTTGCAACCCTTGGGGTGGTTCGGGATATGATCCTGTTCCAAAGAATCCAAAACACGAACATACAGAAGAGTGCAATCATGAGACAACTCAAAACAACTAATCCATAAAAAACAGTAAAAATATCGAAAAAGATTATTTTTAAATTTTAATGGCTTTATGGACAGGTACTATTTTACAGTCATGATAATAGTAAAACCAATATCATTTGATATAAGATAATTAACAGGTACACCCACGGTTCCTTCCACATGATATTTTAACCCCCAATC
Organism: Saprospiraceae bacterium; assembly: GCA_026986005.1. Lineage (GTDB taxonomy): Bacteria > Bacteroidota > Bacteroidia > Chitinophagales > Saprospiraceae > JADJGA01. The sequence continues at coordinate 17,066 of JALSPK010000193.1, read as the reverse complement.
TGTTCTATCAATAGAAAAATCTTCAGATTTTATTGTTACACTATTATCACTAACATCAAGATTCGCCTTGAAAGTGATACTTTTAGTTACATCTTTTATTGTCAAGTTTCCAGTAATCTCAGAGTTATATTCTCCTGAAATATTTTTAACACTTGTCAATTCAAATTTTGAATATGGATAGTTTTTTGCATCAAAAAAATCTCCCGATTTTAAATGTCCCGTAAGGTCAGATTTTTGATCACTTCCTTTTGGAAAGCTTTCCACAGTCAATGTATTCATATCGATTAGGACTTTTGCATTTGACAATTTACCATCATTAACAGATATAGATGCACTTTTAATAAACACATTTCCAAATCTTTTTTGAACTCCACCCAAATGAGAAGCCCTCCATTTTACGACACTTCCACTTTCGATTTTGTTAAGTGTATTTGTGTTTTCCTTCTTTACTTCTGTTACTTTTTCAGCTTCTTTTGTTTTTGCTTTTTCCCCATTATTGGCACAAGAGCTTAACATTAATGAAATTATAAAAAGACTTAAAATTACTTTTCCCGATTTTAATAAATTATTCATATAATATTTGTTTTAGTTTTAACTCAAACTCTAAATCAGAGTTTTTAATCATTATATACACCATTTATACTAAGCCTTCATTGAATTTAGTCGTACAAATATACAAATGGCTTAGCATAAATACACATATAAGCGTTAATTTGTTTAGAATTAGTCTTAATTGATTTTGTATTTTAATGGAAAATTATAAAAATTCATTTTACTATTGATAGATACATTATAGTTTTGCATCTTTGTAAGAATTAGTATTATTTATGATAATTAATGTAGGCAAAAGGTTTTTTTTTAGAATTATCAAAGCAATTGCTTTGTTTTTGATTGTACTAATACTGATTTTAATCATTTGGGGAAGGAGTTTGAGTTTTGACAATAATTTTGCTACTGTTGTATACTCAAAGGAAGGGAAAATATTATCAGCAGGTATCTCCAAGGATCAACAATGGAGAATGGCTTGTGAGGATGAGATGCCTGAAAAATTGGCTACTTCAATAAGGATATTTGAAGACCAATATTTTTATTATCATCCGGGAGTCAATGTTGGTTCAATTATTAAAGCAATTAAAAGTAATATAAAGGCTGGTCATATAGTCAGAGGAGGAAGTACTTTAACCATGCAATTGGCAAGAATTTACTTTGGAAATAGGAAGAGGACATATTACCAGAAAATAAAAGAACTGCTACTGGCTTTTGCTATTGAACTGAGATTTTCGAAAAAAGAAATCTTGAAATTATATGGTCAATATGCTCCTTTTGGGGGTAATATTATTGGCTATTGTGCTGCATCTCGTTTTTATTACAATAAAAAACCTGAATTATTAAGCTGGAGTGAATCTGTTACATTGGCTGTATTGCCAAATGCTCCTTCGGATATTTATCCCGGTAAAGGACAAAAGGTTTTACTTAAAAAAAGAGATGATTTGTTGAAAAAATTGCTGAACAAACACATTATTGATTCGATGACTTATAGATTGGCATTGAGAGAAAAAGTGCCTGTCAGGAAAAATAATTTCCCTTCACTTACTCCTCACTTACTACCTTTTTTTGCTGGAACAAATAAGGAAAATAATATATACAGAACAACCATTGATTTTAGTTTGCAAAAGGAAGTATCACGGGTTGTGAAAAATTATAGCAAAAGGTATTCAGCCGGAGGAATTGATAATATGGCAGTTTTAGTTTTGAGAAATAATGGCAGCGTAGGGGCATATGTTGCAAATTCAAATTGTGACTCGGATCAATGTGGGTCAAAAGTCGATATAATAAGGTCTAGACGTAGTCCCGGGAGTATTTTAAAGCCTTTTTTGTACGGAGCATGTATTGATGCAGGAGATATTACCGAACAAAGTTTGCTTTTGGATATACCTGCTTTTTACAATGGATTCAGTCCAAAAAATTATGACAGGAAATTCAGAGGTGTTGTCAGAGCAAAAAATGCACTTACTCAATCACTAAATGTCCCGGCAGTAAACCTTTTGGCAAATTACGGAATTGATGCATTTTTAAGTGATCTACATAAACTTAAGATTGAACATTCCGATAAAACAGCAGACCATTATGGGCTATCTCTAATATTAGGAGGAAGTGAGGTAACAATGTGGGATATTGGAAGAGCTTATTTAAATCTAGCTAGAAATGCACAGAAGAAAAGAAGTATTGATTTAGCTTTGATAGATGGTGAAAAACAAAAATACATACATAATGAATTTCCATTGAGTGTAGGTGCTTCTTGGCAAATTTTAGAAATATTGAAAGGTGTTAACAGACCTGTCGAACAAGATGGATGGCAATATTTCTCAAGACAAAATTCAATTAGCTGGAAGACCGGTACTTCATATGGATATCGTGATGCGTGGTCAGTAGGGGTTACCAAAGATTATACTGTTGTCGTATGGGTTGGTAATGCTGACGGAGAAGGACGGAAAGGACTCACAGGAATAAAAAAAGCAGCTCCTGTATTATTTTCCGTATTTAACTTACTTAAAATTAGTGATAATATAGAAGAGCCCATAAGTGCATTTAAACCTAAGATTATCTGTAAGGAATCAGGATATACAGCAACAGAGGCTTGTAATAATAAAAATATTACTTATGTCCCCAAAAATAGTTTTAATCTTCCCTTGTGCAAATACCATAGGATATTGAGGGTTGATAAAGATGAAAAGTTTATTGCCCCTCCTGATTGCAATATTTTAAATACAAAACAAAAATCTTTTTTTGTATTAAATCCAATCGTAAACAATTATTATAAAAAGTTTAGAGGTAAAGATTTTGCTTTGCCTCCAATTTATCCCGGATGTAATACGGTAAAAAATGAAATTGAAATTATTTATCCACCGAATAATGCTGAAGTATTGTTGCCAAAAGACATAGATGGAACAACTAAAAATTTAGTATGCTCTGCTTCATCAAATAACAATACCGACTCGATTTTTTGGTTTTTGGACAACGAGCTGATTGCAATCACTAAAGAATCACATAAATTAGAAATTAAAACAGATACGGGGCTTCATAAATTGACTATTGTGACACCAAGCGGGACGAGTAAATCAACAACTTTTAGTATTATTCCTAACAAATCCTAGGCAATTGCTCCCCTACCTGCATATTGACAACCCTCTTTCCACCAATAGCGCTCTCAATTATTACTTTTCCCTGATGTTCATGTGTTACCTCCCCAATGATTTTTGCATTTTCACCATTTTTCATCTTTTGAAGAGCTGACAGTATATTATTGGCATATTTGCTCTCAACAAAAGTGATAAAAAGCCCTTCGTTGGCAACGTAAAGGGGATCTAAGCCCAGTATTTCACATGCAGCATCTACCTGTGAATCAATTGGCAAATTTGCTTGTTTCAACAGGATTCCTTGATTAATATCTCTAGCTATTTCATTAAGTGTTGAAGCAACTCCTCCCCGTGTAGGATCTCTAAAGAGATGAATATAATCACCAAATTCATCGAGCAAATCTTTAACTAAAAAGTTGAGATTTTGAGTATCACTTTTTATAGTTGTTTCAAATTCTAATCCTTTTCTGACTGATAATATTGCAACCCCATGTGTCGCAATATTGCCACTAACAATTATTTTATCCCCTACTTTTATGTTTTTTGCGCTGATATTTGCTTTTTCATGCATCACACCGATTCCTGTTGTGTTTACAAATATTTTATCGCCACTTCCTCTCTCTACTACCTTTGTGTCTCCTGTCACAACCTGGACTCCGGCTTTCTCACAGGCATATTTAATACCGACCAATACATCCCAAAATTCTTCCATTTTCAGCCCCTCTTCAATTATAAAACCAAGAGAAATATACTGTGGAATAGCTCCGCACATCGCAATATCATTGACCGTACCGTTTACTGCCAACTCTCCTATATCACCACCGGGAAAAAATATAGGTGAAATCACAAAACTGTCTGTTGAAAATGCATGCTTTCCACTCAAAGGAAGAATAGCACCATCGTGACGAGTCTCAAGTTTATCGTTTTTGAGAATATCAAATATAGTTTTATCCAATAAGCGATTTGTGAGTAACCCCCCACTTCCATGTCCCATAGTGATAATGTCATAATCTAACTTTGGCATCGGACAGTTTAGTTTCATTTTTATTTTAGTCATTGGATTGTTTTTTATCGGTATGGTGCAATTTTTTACGCCGAATAATGATAATATGCTGCACAAGCACCCTCAGACGATACCATTGGAGCGCCAAGAGGGTTTTCAGGGTTGCATTCCTTACCAAAAGCCGGACATTCAAATGGCTTCTTTATTCCTTTCAATATCACACCGGCAATACATTTTTCACTTTCTTTGGCTTTTGCAATATCAATTCCAAACTTTAAATTAGCATCAAATTCTTTATACTCTATATTCAATTCATATCCGGAATCCGGTATATTTCCTATACCTCGCCAAGTTCTATCACTTATCTCAAATGCACCAAAGATCAATTTTCTTGCTGCCGGAGCACCATCTTCAGAAACCACTCTTTTATATGCATTTTCCACCTTGCTTTCTCCTTTTTCCAATAATTCTACAGCTTTGAGTATACCCATAAGCATTTCTACAGGTTCAAATCCGGTCGCTACAATAGGTACATTGAATTTTTTCGCCAAGGGATAATACTCATTTAGCCCCATAATCGCCGCTACATGACCAGCTCCCAAAAAAGCATCTATCCGCGTCTCTTCATCGCTCATTATTGCATCAATAGCAGGAGGAACCAATACGTGAGACACTAAAATAGAATAATTTTTTAGGCCTAATTTTTTTGCTTGTATGACAGATAATGCATTTGCCGGAGCTGTAGTCTCAAAGCCTACAGCAAAAAACACAACTTCTCTATCAGGGTTTTCTTGTGCTATTTTCACAGCATCCGAAGGAGAATACAATATTCTCACATCCGCCCCTTCAGCCTTTATTTGCAATAGACTTTTTTCAGATCCCGGCACTCTCAACATATCACCGAAAGAGCACAAAATTACACCTTTTTTCTCAGCAAGATAAATAGCTTTATCAATCAGATTTAGAGGAGTGACACATACCGGACAACCAGGTCCGTGAACCATGGTTATCTCACTAGGCAACAATTCCAAAATTCCGTTTTTTACGAGACTGTGAGTTTGACCTCCACAAACTTCCATTATCTTCCAAGGTTTTGTTACTGTTTCTGCGATTTCTTTCAACAGAACTTTTACCTTGTCCGGATCTCTATACTCATTAAGGTATTTCATATCATTGAATGATTTTATCAATAATCAAAGATACGAAATATCACTTTCTTTATACTATTTTTTCTTTAAACTTTTAATCTGAAATATGATACCTCACCAGTCTGCGCTCATATTTGTATTTTTTTGCTTTACTTATCCAGTAGTATGTATCCAGTATTATACCGACATCTTTTGCATAATAAGTATTTTTGTCTTTGTAAAAAGGATCATTATTTCCATAAAATTTAGCTGTACCTTTATAATTTAAAATATCATTAAATGTTCCGGCAGGAACTGTAATAGGGTCGTCTTGCTTTTCCATTTTGTAATAAACTGTCGCATAAGTACTATCTCCAAAAGTAGTATTTTGAACCAATAAAATATCACTAAAGTTATCTTCTGAAAACTTAATCTGCCCTTTGTCATTTACTAGATATCCTGAAGAATCTCTAAGTATATCCAAAATTCTAAATCTTTTGTCTATATAATTACCCTCAACTACATAATACTTCATATCATTGATTATCGTATCTCGGGTTATCACAACACTATCTATTGTTGTTAACTTTTCTTCATTTCCAAAATTGTCTATCTTGAAATGTTCATATACCCAGTAGTTTCCGGTTTTTAACGGCAAATGCGATAATTTCGTTTTTTGTGGAGAAGGATCTTCGTCCTTATTGCAAGAACTAAATAATAACAATGAAAATAAAACAGTAACAAATACAAATAAATGTTTCATAATAAATACTTTTGGTTAATAAAATTACTTTATAAGCTGCTTGAAAAGTATTGCCACATTTCAAAACAGGTTTAGTAAACTTTGAGTTAATCTTAAATAAAAAAAAGTAAGTGTAATATCATAAAAACATTTTTGTATTTAATAACAACGTATTAAATAGGTTTTTATGATATTATTAAATGTTTTTTTTCTCATACCAATTTGACTTTATAATATCCCGAATTTATATTGCAATTTACTTTGCAAAATAGAAGTTAAAATGCCTTATAATAGCCTAAGCAATTGTGAAATATTTTGACAAAGTCATTATGAAAAAGAAGCGATGTAATAAGGCATTAAAAAGTTAACTTGAAATCAGTATCTTAGTAGCGATTTTGTATTATATCTATCTAAAGGCTATCATTTATTAAAAATATGGTATTTTTGTACTCTTGAATATTATACTAATAAAACACAAATGATATGAGTAAAAAATATATTAGACCCTCGTGGGACAATTATTTTAGTGAGATGGTTGATGCCGTTGCTTCAAGAGCTACTTGTGATAGAGGAAGAGCCGGATGTGTAATAGTCAAAGACAAACAAATATTGGTAACAGGATATGTCGGGTCGCCAAAAGGATTACCTCATTGCGATGATGTTGGTCATTTATTGAAAAAAGTCATTCACGAAAATGGCAAAATTACTCAACATTGTGTTAGGACGGTGCATGCAGAACAAAACGCAATAACCCAAGCTGCTAGACGAGGAGTTGCTCTTGATGGTGCTACACTCTATGTCCGCATGACACCTTGCCGTACCTGTACAATGCTCATAATCAATACCGGAATCAAAAGAGTTGTTTGCCAAAAAAAATATCATGCCGGGGAAGAATCAGAAGCAATGTTTAAATCAGCCGGAATAAAACTTGAATTTTTATCCGAAGATTTATTATTGTATGATGGACAATAATAAAGTATCATTTTCAAGTTTGTTACATCATTTTATAGTGTTTGTCTATAAAGTGCTTGATTTTTGAAAAATAAAGATTATTTTTGAATTTTAATGACTTTATGGACAGACACTATATATGCATTAATTTGTATTCGCTAAGACATAATGTCTATAAATAACAAAAAAACATTGAAGTTTAATCTAGAATAATAAAAATATAATATATTTTCGTGACTCACTTGCTTAAATAAAACTATACGGTCATGATTTATAATAGTATCAAGATTTATCTATTTTTTTTATTTATTTTTCTATCACACTCTATGTATAGCCAAAGTCATATTGTTGAGGGAATTATCACAGATGCAGAAGATGGTTTAGCTATTATTGGAGCTAATATTACAGTTAGAGGGACTACAAAGGGATCCATTTCTGACAATACAGGTTATTATAGATTGGATATTGGCAATACCCAAAACGCTGTATTAAAATACTCATACATAGGTTATAGATATGTGGAAATAGAAGTTGGAAACCAATTGAAGATTGATGTTCAATTGCATGTTCAAGCCAACCAATTAAAAGAGATGGTCGTAACTGCTTTGGGGATAAAAAAAGACAAAAAAGCAATAAATACTGCAGTTCAATACATAGAAAATAAAGATATTACTAATTCCAAACAGGAAAATATAGTTAATTCACTAAACGGGAAAATTGCCGGAGTCTTTGTCACAAATTCAAGTGGAACGCCCGGTGCAAGTAGTCAAATATTAATCAGAGGGGCAAATTCAGTAAGCGATGCGGTAAATAATCAACCGCTGTTTGTGGTAGATGGTATCCCAATAGACAACTCAGCCTCATTCAACGGCGGTAATAGAGCGATGGATATTAATTCCAATGATGTCGAGTCCATAACTGTATTGAAAGGTCCTTCTGCCGCTGCCTTATATGGACTGGAAGCAGCAAATGGTGCTATAATAATAACTACAAAATCCGGCAAGGCCGGAATAACTAATATTGATTTTTCAACAAGTATTGCTGCTGAAAATGCTGTTCGTTTACCTCCTAGACAATATGAATATAAACAAGGATATAGGGGGATTTATGATTCTGAATCCCGATCTTCATGGGGCCCTCTTTATACTCCAAATGATGAGAAATATGATAATATAGGCAATTTCCTGAAAGTTGGTTTAAAACAAAAATATGACATGTCTATTTCAACAGGAACAAAAAAAGCAAATGTTTATATTTCTTCCAATTATTTGACACAAGAGGGAATATTTCCGGGAGAAAATTACAAGAGATATGGTTTATTGCTAAAAGGGAAAGCACAACTAAATGATAAATTATCTCTCAATGTTTCTTCAAATTTGATTAGGTCACACAATCGAAGAGGAGGGCTGGGAAGAATGTACAATGTATACAATTGGCCTACAAATGATAATATGTCAAAATATTATAATTCTGATGGATCAAAGCGGTGGCTTATTCCAAGAGCTGAGGGTAAAGAGTGGATTAATCCGGAAAATCCATATTGGATGGCTGAGAATAATCCGAATAATGATGATGTTAATCACACATTGACAATGGGAAGTGTCACGTATAATATAACAAGTAATCTCAAGGCAGTATATCGTTTGGGAGCAGATATCACAAATCAATTTTACAAAAGTATTACAAGTCCTGAAAGTGCAGGAAGTGTAGAACGATTTAGGGGTATAATCAGAGAAAAGGACAGAAGTTTCATTAAAACAAATTCAACATTTTTACTTACATACGATAAAAAAATAGGAGATGACTTTAGTGTTTCTGCCCTTATTGGTAACGATGTTAAATCTACAAAAAGCAAATTGACGATAATCGAAGGTAAAAAATACAGGAATCCCGATCTTGACAATATCAATAACCTAGAGGATATAAAGGCAACGCAGTACCTGACTAGGAAAAGACTTGTTGGAGCATTTGCAGATCTAAAATTTGATTATCGCAGCACTATTTTCATTGGATTTACCGGAAGAAACGATTGGTCTTCAACCTTACCAAAATCTAATAATTCATTCTTCTATCCCTCGGTCAGTCTTGGAGTAGATTTATCCAAATTTCTTAAATCGGACAACATCTTAAGTTACGGTAAATTAAGAGCCAACTGGGCACAAGTCGGTAAAGATGCTCCTCCACATAGGCTCACCGCAGTATTGGAACCTTCTTACACAATAGGCGGTGGATTTAAATATGATTATTATGCAGGAAATCCCAATCTGAAACCGGAAACCACAGAATCATGGGAAGTAGGAACAGACTTGAGATTTTTTAAAGGTAAATCAAGGATTGACTTTACCTATTATAGTATGAAGTCAATTGACCAAATAATTCAATCAAGAATATCTCCGGCTTCAGGTTGGGTAATACTTGTATTTAATAGTGGTTCTATAGAGAATAAAGGTATAGAACTGATACTCAGTCAAAAAGTTATTGAAAGTAATAGTTTTAATTGGAAAATCAGTTCAAATATTTCTAGAAATATATCAAAATTAAAGGAACTGCCAAGTTTTGTTTCTAAATACCCTGTTACTTATGGACAATTGTTGAATGAAGCAAAACCAAGTTCTGTATTGGGATACCCTTTGATGGCAATAGAAGGCACAAAATACCTTAGAAATGACAAAGGGGAGCTCGTATTAAATGAATTTGGTTATCCAAGGATAGGAACCTACATCAAGGATGATAACGGACAATATGTCTATGACAAAGACGGTATGATAAAAATAGATAATCAAAGTGTATTTTTAGGAAATAGAGAACCCGAATATATCATTGGACTTACCAATGATTTGACATACAATAATCTTTCTTTATCTTTTATGTTTGATTTTCGTATAGGTGGAGATGTATTGAATTTGACTAAAGCATTTATGTTGTCAAAAGGTACGGATGGTTCCCTAGAAGAGCACAGAAATCAATCTACTATTTTCAATGGAGTAGTAGAGACCGGTGATGGACAATTTGAGAAAAATGATAAAAAGGTAGTTTTAGATCAGTCTTTTTACAATTCATATTACTTGCATGCAGGCGAAAATTTTGTAGAAGATGCGAGTTGGACAAGATTGAGATATATTGCTTTGTCCTACGATTTACCTAAGCATATTTCAAAAAAAATCGGATTAAAAAACCTAAATATTTCGTTAACAGGCCGAAATTTGTTTTTATGGACTAAGTATTCAGGAGGAGATCCCGAAACCAATTATTTTGGTTCGGGTTTGGGAGGAACGGGAACCCTAGGTTTGGATTACTTTAATGTTCCGGCTACACGTGGTATTGAATTCACTTTAAAATCTTCTTTCTAATGAAAAAACATATACTATTAATTTTGATTCTTGTATTTGGCCTCATATCATGTGAAAAATTTTTGGATGTAAACGAAGATTTGGATAGTCCATATACAAGTACTCCAGATTTTTTACTCCCGTCAGTTATTGCAAATATGGCAACAAGTATTTATGATCACGGTGAAACAGATGCTTATTTTACTCAACAAGTAGCTACACTATCCGGATATCATAGGGAAAAAGATCGATGGGATTATCTGACATCACACAGAATACCTCAGTGGAGAAGACATTATCACGATATATCTGTTAATGCCCTTCATGTGGTGCAGTCTGCAGAGCGAGAGAATTCGACAAATTATATTGGAGTTGCAAAAATAATCTATGCATTCAGCACACTAAATACTACTGATTTATTTGGTGATATGCCTTTTTCAGAAGCATTGGAAGGTAATCCTGCACCTAAATATGACGATCAAGCATTTATTTATTCCGAGGCAATAAAAATACTCGATGATGCAATAAAAATCCTGCAGGAAACAGATTTGAGTACGTGCAGAAAGATGACAGGTAAACAGGATAATTTATATGGGGGAGATATAACAAAATGGATAAAATTTGCTCACGCTATTAAAGCAAGGGCATTTTTGCACCTTACTCCCAATGTTAATAATGACTATACCAAAGTAATAGATGAAACCGAATTGGCTCTAGACGATTGGACTGATGCACTATTCAAATATACTGTAGGTGATGGTTCAGCATTGCAATTAAATCAATGGGGGGCTTCAAAATCAAAACCAGATTGGGATTATAGAGCAAACTACTTAGACAAAAGCGCACCTTCTCATTTTATGTTGATTGAAGCATTGAGATATGACGAAGAAAATAATACTATCAAAGATCCCAGACAAGCACTCTTGATGAAGCCCAATGATTCCGGAAAATACCTTTATGTTTACCCTTCAGAAGGGAAAGCTGCTACTCTAAAAGAAATTGATTACCCTGATTTGTATGATTCTTATGTTACCAATGATCTTTCACCAATGTACTTTTTTACCAAAGAAGAATTGTACTTTATTTTGGCTGAAAGTAAGTTTCAGTCAGGAGATAAAACGGGTGCTTACAGTAATTTCAAAAAAGGAATACAGGCAAATATGGAAAGGGTTGGCGTTGATAATGCTGCTATTGATGCCTTTTTAAGCGGAGAAACTGTCCCTCAAAACGAATCTGATCTAACACTATCAGACATAATGATGCAAAAGTATGTCGCTTTATGGCTTCAAGGCGAGATTTGGACGGATATGCGAAGATATGATTATAATGACCAAATCTATACCGGTCTAAAAAAACCAAAGTATTCTGCTTACTATTGGGATAGAAATAACCCAAAAGAATGGATAGAAAGACTCCCTTATGATACAGAAACAGAAGAGATATACAACAAGCCCGAATTGGAAAGATTAGGAGCTTATCAAAATCCTGAATGGCTAAAAAAACCAATGTTTTGGGCTAAATAAAATTAAATTTTAAAAAATGAAAAAGATAAATATTTTATTAGTTATTGTTTTTGGTTTTATATTTTTATCCTGTGAGACCAATGACCCCTTGAAGGAATTGAGTACACTTGGCAAACAAGCGCCAAATGTATATTTTTTACCAATTGACCCATCCGCTAATGCTAACTCGGAAATTGAATGCCAAATAGAGTATTGGACAGTAGGAAATGAAGTCAAAAGCCAGAGTCTTTGGAATAAAATATATCTATCTGAAGAATTTGAAATCAAATTGAAAGATGTGGATTACACATATAAAAACTCTTTTGATACACTATATCGTGACAAAGAATTATACAAAGAATACGATTTTGACTTTACTGATTGGACTCCCGACAAAAATGCCTATGTTTTTAAAACAAAATATTTTGTTGATGGCAAATTTGCAAAAAAAACGTACAAGCAAAACGATACGGATAAAGAATCTTTTACCGAATTGTTTTCAGAAAAAACTCTAGAATTATTTTACAATTCATTAATCGGAAATAAATCTGTTTTAAAATCTATATTAGTAGATAATACATCTAGTGTGAATATTGAAACTTTTGATAGCTGGTACGATACTAATGGCATAACAAATGATGGATTATCTTCTGCCTATCAAACTTTGTCAAAAATAAAATTAACTGATTTAATTGGAGATAAATACAAAAAAATAGAATCGTACAAAATATATTTAAACTTTAAAATCATAAATGGTTTTGACGAAGAAAACGAATCTTCTTATAGAAGTTTTAAAGTGAAATAGATTGGAATTATACATATTATTATTTAACAATAAACAATTATTATTATGAAAAAACTCAAATTACTTTCATTGCTTTTAATAGCAACTATGCTGATGGTATCATCCTGTAAAAAAGATGATCCTGAACCCGAACCAATAAAAGCCGGATTCAAATACAGTCCGGAAAATCCCATTGCAGGAGATTTGATTACATTTACCAATTCTTCTGACGGAGGAACTACTTTCGCTTGGGATTTTGGTGATTCTTCAACATCAACTGATAAAAACCCTACGCATACATATACTAAGTCAGGTAAGTATTCAGTAGTACTTAAAGTGGATAATAAAGCAACTCAATCTTATACAAAAGAAGTTGAAGTTGGTGATGCATTACCGGTTATTGCCTATACTCCTAATCCAATAGAAGTAGGTAAAGAAATAACCTTTACAGCAAGTATTTACAACCCTGAAAATTCAGCCGTTGAATACAAATGGACTTTTGACCCTAACAATGTAGTAAGCGAAGATCTGGATGATAATGGAGAGACTACTAAAGATGCTGTTACAGTAAGATTTATCAATCCTAATTCTGCTGAAGCTGTCACTATTACCGCTAAATTAGGTGGGCTTGAATTTACAACAAATGCTTCTATAGAAGTAAAAAACCAACTTGCTACAACATTATTTATTGCCGAAAAAGGTGGTGATATTTATTCTAAGAAATTATACGCAGAAGGAGTTTCACAGCTGGTAGATATGGGAATTGAGTCCGGATCTCATCCACTTACTTTAAATTATTCAGGAGATAGACTTTATGTTCTTGATGCCGGAGAGATTATCAAATACTCTGCTGAGAATGAAACAACACCGGGAAAAATATTTTCAATGAGTAATGATGGTTCTGCTTATAAAACTCACATGACATTTGGGCTTGCTCCTTATGATGATTGCTATTTTGGTTCAGTTGTCGGCGATACTATTTACTTTACCGATAGAAGAAATGACGTCACTGCAATTCCAACATCCCTAGAAAATGCAGAATGGGGTGATGCCGGCAATGATGCAAATCCGGTCGCTTTCCCTGCTTTAGTGGCAAATAATCAATTAGCATATTATAGCACATACAGAAAAGAAATTGATAATGGACCTGCATACGGGTGGGGTGCTTTAAACGGTACATTTACAAAATATAATGGTTTGTATTACTGGGCTAAAAATTCAAATCACAAAGGGCTTTATATCTTTAGTGACAATGATATTGGTGTAACCGACGCACTTCCTAGCGATCCTGGAGAAAGTGCAATATTATTTGAATATACTGTTAGATCATTTGTGATAGATGGTATTAATCAAAAAATATATTTCTCTTCAAACAAAGTAAACCCCGGATTCTATGTTTGTAATCTTGATGGTAGTGAAGTGAAATTGATAGATGACTCCCCATTCGATTCTGAAGGTGGTGGAAACGAACAAGTAGCTATAACAGGTATTGCTTTAGACTATGAGTCCGGATTTGTATATTGGGCATATAGAGGGCCGGCAGATGCTGATATTGATGCAAATCCTTTACAAAAAAATGGTATCAAAAAGTATAAACTTGACGGTACAGGAGAAGTAGAATATCTAATTGAAGGAATAGAGGCATATGGTATAGCTGTTGATCCTAACAAAAAATAGAAAAAGAATTAGATTTTGCTTATTCAATGAAGAAAATCTTCGCATAACTTACTAAAGGTTTTGTACGCAGAATTAGATAAAGGGGCTTATCTTTAATAAAAAATAAGCCCCTTTTATTTTTGCAAATCTACTTTCGATTTCAATTTTCCAAATAAAAATGCCTATATCGGCATCTATTTGTCAAATTTGACCTGATTTTAAAGATTTTATTTCTAATTTTTAATATTTTGTGCTAATTTTACGAACTCCCGTTCTGCGTCATTAAAAAAACAAAACCGTCAAGTAAATTGAGCAAAATACTTGACATTGTTTAAAAATATATTATCTTTGCAGTATGAATCTTTCAAAGAAAATAGAACAGCAAATCAACCTTTTTGAAAAAGGTAATACTTTTACCTACAAAGACCTTAATATAAAAAAAGAAGAATATTCGACAGTAGCAAAAATAGTAGAGCGTTTGATAAAAAAAGGAATAATCAAACGAATTTCAACAGGAATATTCTACAAACCAAAAAAAACTGTTTTCGGAGAATTAAATCCCGACGAAGAACAAATTATTACACCCTATTTGTATAAAAACGGAAAACGAATTGCGTATATAACCGGATTGTTACTTTATAACAAAATGGGATTAACTACTCAAATACCCAAAACCATTAGTATTGCCAGCACAAAAAAAAGAATTTACATAAACAAAGGAAATATAAAAGCAAGTGCAGTCAGAAGTTATGTCGAGGTAACGGACGAGAATTATAAACTTCTTGAGCTTCTTGATGTGATAAAAGATTTCAAAAAAATACCCAATTTGGATAAAAAATCCGGTATAAAAATTTTACAAAACAAAATACTTGAATTAAACAATAAACAAAGAAAAAAACTTGTCAAAATCGCTTTGGAATATCCGCCAAGAGTAAGAGCATTGCTTGGAGCGTTACTTGAAAACATTGAGAATAAAACGAATATAAAATCATTAAAGGAAAGTTTAAACCCATTATCAGAATACAATTTGGGTATAACAAAAGATATTTTATCAACGGCAGAAAAATGGAATATTAAATGAAATTACACGAAAACAAAGAACTTTTTAAAGATGCAATAATCGCAACTTCGCAATTAAAAGGAATAGCCGAAATCTATGTTGAGAAAGATTATTGGGTTACATTTGCTCTACATTCCATTTTTACAAACGAAATTGGTAAATCTTGTATTTTCAAAGGCGGAACAGCTTTATCAAAGTGCAATCAAATTATTGAACGTTTTTCGGAAGATATTGATATTGGCTAATGCTGATATAGGTTTTATGTTTATTGCATATAATCTTAAACGAATAATGAATATCATCGGTATTGAAAAGTTAATAAAATACTTGGGTAAACTAATAAATCGTTTATTTACCTGTTTTTTAGCCCAAAAAAGCCGTTTTTCACCCCAAAAACCAATTTTAAGAACATTTAAGCTATTTTTTGAAAATTCATCGATGTTTCAATATATTTTTGGAAATATTAATATTTCCCGTAAATTAGCATTATAATTATATGTTTTTAGACGGACTGCCGTTCTCTGCAAGCTCGACAAAAATCTACAACCATCTCTAAAAAGAATTTTTCATAATTGCTTTTAAAGAAGTATCTTTGTAAATACAAAACAATCTTGTGATGAGTAAAGAAAAAGACATAATCCCCTTTGAAAATATCAAAAATATGATATTAAATTTTCGGGGAATACAAGTAATGATTGATAGAGATTTAGCAGAACTTTATCAAGTAGAAACAAGAGCATTAAAACAAGCAGTAAAAAGAAATATTGAAAGATTTCCTGATGATTTTATGTTCGAACTCTCTGATGAAGAAATTGATTTTATGGTATCACAAAATGTGATACCTTCAAAAAAATATCTAGGTGGTGCAAAACCTTATGCCTTTACAGAACAAGGTGTTTCAATGCTTTCTTCGGTTTTAAAGAGTAAAGTAGCGATAGATGTAAACATTTCAATTTTTAGAGCGTTTGCAAAAATGAGAAAGTTTTTATTAGCAAACGCAACCATATTTCAAAAATTTAACTACATTGAACAGAAATTATTACAACACGATAAAAATTTTGAAAAGGTATTTAAAGCCATTGAAAGCAAAGATATAAAACCAAAGCAAGGTATTTTTTACGACGGACAAATTTTTGATGCTTACATTTTTATTTCCGACCTTATCAAATCAGCAAGAAAGTCTATTGTTTTGATAGACAACTATGTAGATGAAACTATACTAACTTTATTTAGTAAAAATCAGAACATCGATGTAAAAATATTCACAAAAAACATAAATAAACAACTAAAATTGGATTTAGAGAAGTATAATTCTCAATACAAACCAATTAAATTGAAAAGGTTTGATAAGGCTCACGACAGGTTTTTGATTATTGACAACAAAGAAGTATATCATTTTGGAGCAAGTTTAAAAGATTTGGGGAAAAAATGGTTTGCATTTTCTAAATTTGATATGGAAACAATTGAAATATTAGGAAAATTGGAATAAAGATAAAATGCCAGCAGAGAACAATGCATATACCCAATGACGAGTAAGTACTTGTAAATAAAATTATTGCATAAAATCAAAGTTAAGTGATTTTTTATTAACTTTGTGCTTGAAAGTCGCCACTGGGCATATGCTCAACGTCAGACTGTCTAAAAACCCATTCTAAATTTTGTTAAAAATTTGTTTATTTCGTTATTTTTCAGTATCTTTATTGTATGAAATACATTAAAGGAGTAAATAGAAATCAAGCGGTTTTATTCCCTTCTTCTCTTGATGAAATAATTGA
>JALSPK010000192.1 GCA_026986005.1 Saprospiraceae bacterium | reverse complement strand
GGGAGAAAAATAACGAGAGCTCAAGGTGGATATAGGTATGATGAAAATATTGGATATAAGGAGAGATTGCTTTCATATCAATCGAGGGATTTTAATACGATGCAATTAAGAGGAAATCATGCATTTGGTGAAAATCAAGAACAGATTTTATCATGGGGTGGTAGTTTTAGCTTTTCAAAGATGAAGCAGCCAGATTTGAGGTTTTTGAATTATGCTATTATAGGTTCGGGAGATGAGAAAACCTATTCTATTCAGCCTTCAATAGGGCTGATACCTACTAGATATTGGAGAGATTTGAATGAAAAAACATCAAGTAATCGAATAGCATATTCTTATAGTTTTCACAACCGTACCGATAGGAACGGTATGATAAAATTTGGAGCATCTTACGATTGGAAATATCGAATATTTAAAGAACATATTTATCAATTTGAGTCGCTAAGTAATGAATTTAATGGTAACTTTAGTGATTATTTTGATGATAAAAATTTAATATCGAGCAAAAATCAAAAGGGTATATTTGTAACGGAAGCTTCAAATCCTAAAAATAATTATTCTGCATCTTCAAATATTTGGGCGGGGTATGCAATGGTAGAATTACCTTTGACAGCAGCCCTGAAAACTGTTGTCGGAGCACGGATAGAAAAAGCAAGTATTGATTTTAATAATAGTGAAATAAGTAATAAAAAACTTTTGAATAATCTTGATGTGTTGCCTGCAACAGGATTGATTTATGAGATTGTTAAAGAAAAAATGAATTTAAGATTTAATTATAATCAGACAGTGGCGAGGCCTGTTTTTCGTGAAATTGCAGATGTTGCTTTTTATGAATTTCTTAACAATAGTTTTTTATTGGGAAATCCTGATTTAAAGAGAACGCTTATACATAATTTTGATTTCAGATGGGAATATTTTTTTGACTTAGGTGAAAAAATAACCGTTTCAACATTCTATAAGAAATTCTACAATCCCATAGAATTAACAAATAATCCCGAAGCTAAAAACGGTGAATGGATATATAAAAATGTTGATCATGCTATGGTTTATGGTGTGGAGTTGGAAGTAAGAAAAAAATTGGAGTATGTAAGCTTTCTTCGAGGTATAACTATTGGGGGTAATATGTCTTTGGTAAAATCAAAAGCATCCATTCCTCCGGGTGAACTTGCCAATATCAGGTATCACAACCCCGATGCAATAGATACTAGGCAGCTTTATGGGCAATCACCATACCTTATTAACGGCTTTGTCAGTTATGAAAATACTAAGGGGACAATAGCAAGACTGAGTTATAATGTACAAGGTGAAAGGTTGTATCTGATTCAGACGGGAGCAAAACCGGATGTCTTCGAACAACCATTTCACTTATTGAATTTAAAAATAAGTCAGAAAATAGGCAAAAGGATAAAGTTTAGCTTAAAGCTTAAAAATATATTGAATCAATCTGTTCGGCGTACTATTAAGTTTAAAAACAATGAATATGTTTATAATTCTTACAAATCAGGAATTTCCTATTCGTTTGGTTTAAATTATGATTTGTATTGAT
>JALSPK010000191.1 GCA_026986005.1 Saprospiraceae bacterium | reverse complement strand
GAGGCATCAAAAAAAGCAGCAAGGTTTGTGCGTATGTGTGATGGTTTTAATGTGCCTATTCTGACTTTGGTTGATGTGCCGGGGTTTTTGCCCGGTAGCGCTCAAGAGTACGGAGGGATTATATCTTATGGAGCAAAACTTTTATTTGCTTACGGAGAGGCTACTGTTCCCAAAGTTACAATTACCCTTAGGAAATCCTATGGAGGAGCACATGACGTTATGAGTTGTAAGCAGTTAAGAGGTGATGTTAATTATGCATGGCCATCTGCAGAGATAGCTGTCATGGGAGCTAGTGGTGCTGTTGAGATACTGGAAGGCAGAAATATAAGGAAAATAGAAGACGAAGAGGAAAAATTTAAATACATCAATAAGAAAGAAGATGAGTATAAATTGAAGTTTGCCAATCCTTATGTTGCAGCTCAATTTGGATTTATTGATGATGTTATTGAACCTAGAAATTCAAGGTTCAGGATAATCAGGGCTTTTAAAACGCTTGAAAATAAAAAGTTGATAAACCCGCCAAAAAAACATTCAAATATTCCTTTATAAAATAAAAATATCATGGATTCTTCTGCATTTATTATTGCTGTTGTTGGGTACACTATTGTTTTTGCTGCTTTAGTTATACTTTGGTTGATTTTTGCTAATCTGCCCAGAGTATTTACTATCACACGCAGATTGAAATATAAGTTATTAGAAAAAGAACATGATTGTGATAAATGTGATGAATTTATTACAGGTCAGGAGAATGCCGCAATTGCGGTTGCTATGTATCTATATTTTAATGAACTACATGATGAAGAAAGTACCTTGATGACTATTAAAAAAGTAAAAAAAGACTATTCTCCTTGGAGCTCAAAAGTCTTTTCTACAAATACTTTTCAGCGAAATAAGTGAGGATTTATAAACAATAAAGATGAAATTATCACAAGTTTGAAAAAAAGATAATAATGAAAAAGTTTAAATTTAAAATAAGAGGAAATGCATACGATGCTACAATTAAAAGTTTTGAGAATAGTATCGTTGAGATAGATATAAATGGTACAAATTATAAAGTACATGTAGAGAGAGAGGAGAAAAAGTCCAAAACCCCTAGATTGGTTAGAGCTAAAGTTAAAACTAGTAGGGAGGATGCTAAGATTGTTAGTAAAATTGGTAAACTTGTGAAGGCTCCGTTGCCGGGAACTATTTTTAAAATGAATGTTAGTATTGGTGATAGTATAAAAATGGGAGATACTTTACTGATAATGGAAGCGATGAAAATGGAAAACAATATTCAGGCAGAGGCAGATGGAGTTGTTAAAACAATTATGGTAAAAGAAGGAGATGCCGTTTTGCAAGACGATATCTTATTAGAATTGGATTAGTATTGATTTTTGATAGAAAATAGAAGGAAAATGAAAAAATTATTGACCTTGATTATGGCGATGTCCTTGCTTTTTGCTGTCTCCGGGATATTTATCGGTGCAAAAAGTACTAAGGGGAAACTGGAGAATACCAATAGTGTTGAGTCATTAGAAGAAGTGTTGATTAGTGGTAAATGGATGAATAAATCTGATGGGTATAGAGTATCAAATGAATCTGAAGATACAAAGTCAAGATACAAATCATTTGATTTTAATAAAGATAAAACTTTCGTGCTTGATTCTGCTAAACAACGGTACAATGGGCATTGGAATATAATAGGAAATAATATTTATCTAATCTTTTTGAAAAAAAAAGCAACACATTTATTTCTAAACAAAGACCCCAATAAAAATTCAAATGTTTATAATATAAAAGAAGAGTATATTCAACTTTCTGAGAGAGTAGGGCATTTAGAAGGAGATAAAATGGTGCTTTCAGATGGGTTTATTTACAATCATCATTCAGAAGTATTTTCAGGATTAGTCAATTTTTATGAGTTTACGGCTTTTGCCAATATAGAATTAGGAAATATCCTTATGATTTTAATCGGGCTGCTATTTATTTTTTTAGCTATAAAATATGATTACGAACCTCTTTTGTTAATTCCAATAGGTATTGGTGTCTTGATTGGAAATATTCCTATGTATCAGGTAGCAGATTTCAATTTAAAACTTGGTATTTATGAACCCGGTAGTGTACTTTATATTTTATATCAAGGTGTTACTCAAGGCTGGTATCCTCCTTTGATTTTTCTTGGAATTGGAGCAATGACAGATTTTTCTTCTCTTATTTCCAATCCTCGTTTGATGTTGCTGGGAGCTGCAGCACAAATTGGTATTTTTATTACATTTTTAGGAGCTTTATATCTAGGCTTTGCTCAGCAGGAAGCTGGAGCTATTGGTATTATAGGAGGGGCAGATGGTCCAACTGCGATATTCATTTCCTCAAAACTTGCTAATGGAATGAACGTGTTGGCAGATGGGACAATAGTTAAGAATTTAATTGGACCAATTGCTATTGCTGCATATTCGTATATGGCATTGGTTCCGGTAATTCAGCCTCCCGTTATTAGGTTGCTGACAACAAAAAAAGAGAGAAAAATCAGGATGAGGCCGCCAAGAGCCGTTTCTAGATTGGAAAAAATCATATTCCCTATTTTAGCTCTGCTTTTGACTACATTTTTAGCACCAACAGCCCTCCCGCTTTTAGGGATGTTGTTTTTCGGAAATTTGCTTAAAGAAAGTGGCGTGACCGGTAGATTAGCAGAGACAGCCAGAACCTCATTGATTGATATCGTAACGATTTTACTAGGAGTGACAGTAGGTGCATCTACACAAGCCGATATATTTTTAACCAAGAGTTCAGTTCTGATTTTTGTTCTGGGTGCATTATCATTTGTTATTGCTACTGCAGGAGGTGTTATATTCGGTAAGGTAATGAATTGGTTGTCGCCTGCCGATAATCCTATTAATCCTATGATTGGTGCTGCCGGAGTATCAGCAGTACCGGATAGTGCCAGAGTCGTGCAGATCGAGGGATTGAAAGCAGATCCCAACAATCATTTGTTGATGCATGCAATGGCACCAAATGTATCCGGAGTAATAGGTTCAGCTATAGCAGCAGGTATTTTGTTAAGCTTTTTGATGTGAAATTCTAAGTCTCGATAGAATTTTGGTATGATTCTATGCAATACCATTAATTGATATAAAACAATCCGAAATAAACTGATTTATTGAACTATTTTGTGTTATTTAATGCTATAAGTGTTTATTTTTTAGATATCTTTGTACCCTAAATAATAAACGAGTGAAAAAGTATATAGTAAAATATGCAGGAGAGATTAGTACAAAACAATCTCGAACCAGGTGGAGAATGATCAATCAGTTATATTCCAATATTATTAAAGCATTGAAATACCATGATATCCAGCTTTTGAAAGGTCGAGCAACATGGGATTTTATTTATGTCGAGCTAGAAGAAAAGGCAATCGAAATATTGAAATTTATTCCGGGAATTCAGTATCTGGCAGAGGTTGAAGTTATACAGGATTTCCAAAAAGAGGCAATTTTGCAAAAAGGGTTTGATGTTTTTAAAGATAAAGTTATTGGGAAAAAATTTGCTGCCAGATGTAGGAACAGATTAAAAAAGGAAAAGACTTATCGCTCAATGGATATTGAAGTTGAATTGGGAAGTCTTTTGTTTGATTATTCGGATGGAGTAAAATTAAATAATCCGGATATTACTTGTCAGATTGAAATTAGGGAAGAAGGAGCTTTTTTTTATTCTGAAAAAATTAATGGTATTATTGGCTTTCCTACCGGAAATACCGGTAAAGGAATAATGTTACTTTCGGGAGGCATTGATTCTCCTGTAGCTGCTTATAGCATGATTAGGATGGGGATGACTCCTGTATTTGTTTATTTTGATTTGGGTGGTGTAGAGCAAAAGAAATTGACAATTCAAGCATATAAATTTTTATATGATAAGTATTTGGCCGGTCAAGCTATAGATTATATAAATATACCGTTTGAAAATATTGTTGAGTACATAAGGACTTTACCCCAAAAATATCAGAATTTATTGCTTAAGTATTTTTTTTATAAAATATCTGAAAAATTAGCTTTTAAATATAGAGCAAAAGCTATCGTTACAGGTGAGGCTCTAGGACAAGTTTCTACGCAAACAGTTGACAATATAATTATGCTGGACAAGTATTCTGCTTATTCCGTATTTAGACCCACATTGTTTATGCCCAAGCTAGATATTATTAAAATGGCAGAAGATATTGGAACAATGGGCTTTGCTTATACCGGCAAAGAGTATTGTGCTATTGCTACAAAGAGAGTGGCAACTAGTGGAAGAAAAGATATATTTGATGCGATAATAGAAAATATTCCTTTGCAGGATAAACTGGGCGATGTATTAAATGAAATCAAAGTGTTTACCCGTGAGACTATTGATGAAATCCAAGTTGAAGATAAGATCAAGCAAGTTGAAATAAAAGAGTTTGTGTTAATCAATCTTGGTAGCAAGACAATATCGAAGAAAGAAATAAGAACAAATTTAAATAGTGCAATGGCTTTATATCAAACTTGGGATAAGTCTAAAGCTTATAAGATCGTTTGCGATGAGGGGATTCAAAGCAAGTTGCTAAGAGAAGAAATGGAAAAAGAGGGCTTTTCCATTGTAAATTAGAGTGGAGCTGCAGGGATTCGAACCCTGGTCCAGAGAAAGCACCCATAAGCCTTCTACATGTTTAGTGTTATATTGGATTTTCGTATTTGACTTTGGTTACAACACAAACCGTTTCAAATCTTATTTCCTGTTTCTCGGCCTAGTATCGGAACATCTACTAGTACCCAGCCCGAGTTTTTTTCGATGCGTGTTACGCTGTGTATCAGGCGTCAAGCGTAAGACGCAAAAGCTTTCTAATTCCTAGAATTAGGCAGCCATGGCTAATCTATGATTGCCAATTGAAATTGTTTGATAGCCATTTGTTAACGGAGATAAACCATCATGCTCCGACATGCTTACTTATCGATATTCTTTCCTGTCGATTCCAGTCAGCCCCATTATCTTTATAATAGTTCTTTTGTATAACGCATATCATTTGTTATTAGTTCAAGAAATATAAGTTTATTGTTAAAACAAATTTAGAACAACTGTCCCATTGTGAATTAAGATGACCCCAAAATAACCATATTTTTATTTTTTTGCTCTGCTTCCTTCTAACTCCCTATTTCTTTCAAACAGTTTTTAGATAAACCCGCCTCCTTGCCTCTTGTAAGAGGTGCATCACCCCGCACTATCTCAGTACTTTGAAGTTGTGGGTAGATTCCCTCCAACTCTTGTCGAGAGAGGATTAAGGGGTGAGTAATGCATAACTGAATAGCCCTTAGGACAGGAGCGAATATAGTAAAAAAATGCAGCAAAATGAAAATAGAGATAAAATAAAAGAGATAAGGGTATTATTACGGCAAGAGGTTGGAAGACCTTTGCTTTCAGGTAGGAAAGATATATTCATAGACGAAAGGATTCATAGCAAGAGTGCTATAGGTGAAATATTATTTTGTCTCTTTTAATCTTGACAAACTAAAATCAGTGAATCCTGATATAACGTAATGGGCAGTTGGTAAATCTTCTGTATTGCCAACGCCAATCGCAAACATACCTCCTGCCAATGCCGCCTCGATTCCTTTTGCCGCATCCTCAAAAACAATAGTATTTTGTGGCTTAATTCCAAGTACTTCGCTGCTTTTTAAGAATACTTCAGGATGTGGTTTACTATATTTTGTCATATTGCCATCAACAATATAGTCAAAAAGATCTAAGATTTTAAGTTTTCTAAGGATGAGCTTGGTGTTTTTACTTGCCGAACCAATAGAACATTTTATACCGTTCTTTTTTAAATCAAAAATAAAGTTTTTGACTCCGGGAAAAATGTCCTCTGGTTTTAAAGTTTGTATAAGTTGAACATAATTGTCATTTTTTATTCTCGCTAATTCGATTTGTTCTTCCTCTGTTTTGTGTACTCCTGCCCATTGCAAAATAAGCTTTAGAGACTCTACTCTGCTCACTCCTTTTAATTTTTCATTTTGCTTTTTTGTTAGTTCATACCCGAATTCTTTTGCAAGTTTTTTCCATGCCAGAAAATGATATTTCGCGGTGTCAACAATTACTCCGTCAAGATCAAATATGCAAAGCTCTATGTTGTTATTCATAATATATATATTTTAGGTTCAAAAATAGTTTTTTCCGGAGTAAAATGTTAATTTAATGTAAAAAATTATTATTTTCGTGACAATATTGTTATTTCTCGTCACTATCTGTGAAGAGGAGCGTTTATTTACAATGATATTCTATAAAATATAAAATTAATGAAGTATTGTTTAATCTTGTTTTCTGTTTTTTTTAGCCTAAATTTAAGTATGGGGCAGAATAGAAAAGAACAAAAAATAATTGATTCTTATTTGCAAGTTTCTAATCAAAAAATAGGTGATAAGCATATGCCTTTAGTGAAATGGAATCAGGATTCTATAGGGTATTTTATATATGGTAAGATGAAAGGGATGACACAAAAGAAGTGGGAAAGGTTCTTAGGTAAAATAGAAAAATTGTCCGGGCTTCACTTTTATAAAGTTGAGAGCAATCAAAAAGCGCAAATATTGATATATTTTGGGAATATCACAGATTATTTTAAATATGAAGGAATTGACAATAAATTTAAAATACCTTCAGGTTGGGTGAATTGGTCACAAAGAGCATATGATTTTTCATTTGGATTGACTAAAACTTCCTTTTGCATTGATAAGGACGAAGTACATAATTTTAACTATTTGAGATATATGTTGAAGCACAGTTTTCTTGAGGCTCTTGGGATATTTGGGTTAATGGAAAATAAGACTTGTATACTGTCCAATGAATATTCCCAAAAGCAGAGAAATAGCTCTTTGAAAAGAATTGATAAAAATTGTATAGCCCTCCATTACTCTGATGTAATCAAATCAGGGATGAAAAAGAAAGAGGTAGAATATGCTGTAAGCGCTGATAATGTAGTTAACTCGATATTGGAAAATGTGAAATAGAGTTATAGTCAGACACTAAATAGTGTCTGTCTATAAAGTGCTTGATTTTTGAAAAATAAAGATTTTTGATGAGATTTTTGTCTTTCTGAGAATTAGTGATGCCTTAGCATCAGTAATTTGAATAAAGTAAAAATATCGCGAAAAGATTATTTTTGAATTTT
>JALSPK010000190.1 GCA_026986005.1 Saprospiraceae bacterium | reverse complement strand
TTACCCACTCCGGTAGGACCTAGGAAAATAAATGTGCCAATAGGTTTGTTTGGATCCTTTAGCCCAAGTCTGTTTCTTCTGATGGCTTTAGTTATTTTTACTATAGCATCATCCTGACCTATAATTACTTTTTTAAGGTCGGCAGCCATTGAAACAAGTTTTTTGCCCTCTTTTTTCGCTACCTTTTGTACCGGTATCCCTGTCATCATTGATACAACTTCAGATATGTTTTCTTCATCTACAGGAAATCTTAGTGCCTTTGACTCTTCTTCCCACTTCAATTTTGCTTCCTCTAGTGCGTATTTCAATTTTGATTCCTGATCTCTATAATCAGCAGCTTTTTCGTATTGTTGATTTTTAACCGAGTCAGTTTTCTTTTGAATTATTTCTTTGATTTTATTTTCGTAGTCTTCAATCTCTTGAGGTACCGTAAGGTTTTTTAAATGAGTTCTTGCTCCGGCTTCATCTAATACATCTATTGCTTTGTCAGGTAAAAACCTGTCAGTTATATATCGATTGCTTTGGGTTACACAAGCAGTAATAGCTTCATCTGAATACTCGACTTGATGAAATTCTTCATATTTGCTCTTGATATTATTCAAAATCTCGACTGTTTCTTCTACGGATGGTGGATCTACCAATACTTTTTGAAATCTCCTTTCCAAAGCACCGTCTTTCTCAATGTATTGTCTGTATTCATCTAGAGTCGATGCTCCGATACATTGTAAATCACCTCTAGCTAAAGCCGGTTTGAAAATATTAGAAGCGTCTAGCGAACCTGAAGCACCCCCTGCACCGACAATTGTATGAATCTCATCAATAAAAAGAATAACATCATCTGTGTTTTCCAATTCTTTCATGATAGCTTTCATCCTTTCTTCAAACTGCCCTCTGTATTTTGTGCCTGCTACAAGAGAAGCTAAATCCAGCATAAGGATTCTTTTATCAAACAAATTTCTCGATATTTTTTTTTGAATTATTCGTAATGCCAAACCTTCTACAATAGCTGTTTTTCCGACTCCGGGTTCTCCTATCAATATAGGGTTGTTTTTCTTTCTTCTACTCAATATTTGTGATACTCGTTCTATTTCCTTTTGTCTGCCAATTATGGGATCTAGCTTACCTTCTTTTGCCATTCTCGTTATATCCTTACTATAATTCTCCAAAACAGGAGTTGAGGATTTTGCTTTTGCCCCTTTTGATGAATGTTCTTCTCTTTCGTATATTGGACCACCAGGATCAGCAGAACCTTCCATAAATTCGCTATAATCATCTTCAAATTCAAGGCTTTGTTTAACAAAATGTAGCTCTCTTTTGAAGTTGGAATATGTTAAATCGACTTCGTTTAAGATGTTAGCAATGGTATTTGATGGGTTTTTTATTATTGACATCATTAGATCTTCTACTTCTATTTGCTCATTTCTATTGAGCTTAGCTTCAAGAAAAGTTATTTTTAATATCTTTTCAGCATGCCTGTCCAAAGGAAGGTTGTCGACTGAATAATTATCATATTGTAGGTTGTTGGATTGGACAGATTTTATAATATTCTCCAACAGCAAATCAATATCGATATTAAGTGATTCTAATACCTTTACAGCCAAATTCCCCTTTTCTTGAATTAAACTTATTAAAAGATGTTCTGAACCAATAAAATGATTACCTAGCTTTGTTGCTTCTTCTTTGCTTCTATTAATTATTTTTTTTACTTCCGCAGAAAATTTTCTATTCATCTATTTCTTTTATTTCTATACGATATTTTAACAAAATAATTATTCAACAGTTCCGATTTTGCCAATATTTTTTGTTTTAAACACAATGAATATTCAGGATGCATCAAAATAACTTAATTCACTTTTATGATTTTAATACTGTATTAATAATAAAATGCTCTTGACTATTATATTTTGTTAGTACAAAAATAATAAATTTTGGGCTATATTATGTATTTTAATTGAAAAAAGATAAAAACATCTATTAATACCAATAATGGTTATGATATTTGTGAAAATTAATTGATATCTTGTTTTTAAGATAAATAACCTTGTTTTAATTCTTGATATTATATGAATGGATGTGTTAAGTTAAGGAAATGTTAATAATAATTAAAGAGTATTTAAAGTTTTGTTAAATAAAACATTATGTTCAATATTTATGTATTAAAGCTTGCATCTTTGTTGTGAAAAATATTATTTTTATTTTAACTCGGCTTCTCTTTATAAGCCTTTAAAACTTTAATCAATGAAAAAACTTGCTATTATTATTGGAATTATGACTATGTCATTTTTATTAAATGCACAGATGTCAATGTCGATACAAACAGGAATGAAGTATCAAAAAACTACTTTTGGATATAAAATAGGGAATATCCAACCTTATTTAGGCTTTGGGGTATTATCGGCCGGGAGTTCAATGGAAGATATTGATTATGAGGGAGAGAAATATTTATCCAAAGCGTCAATTAGAGTTATAATGCCAAACCTTGGTATTAAATGGGAGTTGTTGAGTAAAGATATTCTTAAAGCAGGTGTTAATTTAGGGGTGTACAAACCTTTTGTCTCGGGTAAAGCAGAGTTTGATGGAAAAGAAGACGAACAATTTAGGGAAGAAATTAAAAAAATAAAATTATTCGGAGGAGAAATTGGGTTTTACACTGAATATTTCTTTTCCCAACACTTTAGTATCGGTGGAGAATTTGGAGTTCGAATGGCTAAATCAAACTATGATCAGGAAAAAGATATTAAGTTTTCTGTAAATCTTGGATTGACATATAGTACGTTTAGTGCAAATTTTTATTTCTAATTACTATAAAAAAAGAGGCTGTCAAATTTATTGATAGCCTCTTTTTTTATAGTAAAAGATATACATTATTCTTTAAATTTATCTTTTGTGAAATCCATCGTAAATGAAAATCTTAATGTTCCATCCAGCGGATTTCTTGTGTTATTGGTCGGCACCAAATACGAAAGGCTCATTCCGTAAACATTATAATTTAATCCAAGTCCTAATGTTAAAAATTGTCTATCACCCTTAAGAGGGTGTTCATAGAAGTATCCTGCTCTGATTGCAAATTGTTTGTCATACCAATATTCGATTCCCACACTTGTGCTTATCTCTCTGATTTCTTCAGTAAATCCACCTTCTGCATCCGTAAAAGAAGCTAAAGCAGCATCAATTGGAGAACCATCAAATTTCTTATAATGATATTGCCCTGAGGAATCAATCTCCAATACCGGAGTAGGTAGCAACAATTTATTGAAATCTAGAATAAAAGAAATCGAATTGTAATCATCAAATTGCATGTCTAAAGAGGTTCCTATTCCCAAGTTTTGAGGTAAAAAGTCCTTGTCCTTACTTCCTGTGTATGTGATAGGGCTTCCTATATTGGATATTGTAAGTCCTGTGTTGAATTTGGTCTTATATCCACCTAGGTTTACCTTTGTTTTGTAAAATAAGGAGATGTCAACTGCAAATGATTTTGCAGTTTCAATTGCTACCCCATCCACATTTTGTCCTGCTGCGAGGTTTGAATATATGAATTTTCCTGTTAATCCCGCAGCGAATTTGTTTGAAAGTTTTCTTGAATAAGAAAGGGCTATTTCAAATTCTGAAGGGTTTCCTGTTCCTGTAATATCACCTGAATTATTTCTGTATTCCAATTCTCCTAAAGAAAAATAGCGAATACTATATCCTATGGCTTGAATTTTATCAAACTTGTTGTACCCTGTCAAATAAGCCAAATAGATGTCATTCAATCCTAAATTTTTTAACCATGGAGTGTAAGTTGTAGATACTTCAAATTCTTTTTCGGACATAGCCAGTTTGGCTGCGTTGAAATGCATAGCTGACGGATCTGCTGAAATTGCAATGCCTGCGTCACCCAAAGCAGCGCCTCTAGCATCCGGCACAATTCTCAAAAAAGGTAAAGCCGAAAGAATTGTATTAGGAATGCATTCGTCCGTGGACTCATCTATATAACAGTGTCTAGAAGGGTCATAAGAAAACTGTCCATATGTTTTGGATATTCCTGTCAGTAAAAACATTGTGATAATAATAAATGCAAAAGTGTTTTTTTTCATCGTAAAATTATTAAGTCAAATTTTTAATTAAGTCGTTTTTATATTAATTTATTTCAAAATAACTAGCTTTTCAAACTTACTTTCTTTTGTAATATTGTATTCGGTAGAAAAAACTTTTATTTTATATAGATATATTCCATTTGCCAGCTTGCTACCATAGTCATCAGTGCCGTCCCAAACAATATCTGAAACTTCAAAACCTTGCGAGAAAGTATTGTGTTTAATCGTTTTTACAACTTTACCGGATAGCGTGAATATATTTATGATTATATCCAATTCGCTATCTGCTAAATCATGTTCAAATCTAAATTTTGTTTTGGTTGAAAATGGGTTGGGATAGTTAAGTACATGCGATAGATTTTTATTCGATTTGTCCAAAACTACAAAATCAATAATTTTTTCGCTTTTATTGTTGAAGATATCCCATGCTTCTACTTTTATAGAATGTCTTCCGGGTTCTAATTTTGATAGAGGGTATTCAAAACTTCCTTTTTGGTATGAGTTGACATCTGATTTATAAAAATCATTTAAAATAAACTTTTCACCAAAGTTTTTATCCATTTCTCCGGATAATTCATGCCCTATGCTTGAATTTGAAACATTTATTCCGTTTTCATCTCTTAAAAAGCCTAATAGTATAGGAGAGGAATTGGTTACACCACCATACGAAAATCCTGTGTCATTCATGTACAACTCAATTTCCGGACCTTTGTTGTCTACCACTATATTATCAGAAGTGCCTCCAACAATAAATTTTGTAAAATAGCCTGTGGCTTGTTGTAGATTTTCATCAATTGCATAATAACTCAACTTTCCTTTCCCATATTGATAATTAATGTCTTTTGGTAGAATAAAGGTAATGATAAATTTTCCATTGTTGACCTTGGCTAATCCTTTAAACAGTATATTCTTTTGGATTTTGAATTTTAATCTCTGTCCCTGATTATCATTATTGTAAGTTGTCCTATTCGATGGTTTGTCAAATAATGTAATATTGATATTGCCGTTGTAATTATCTAATATATTATCCGTTGTGTCTGCGATAAATCCTTCAACGGTTACTTTCTCCAATGCTCTTAAAGTGTCAACAATGTCTGAAGAGCCAACACTTTTGCTATTTATCTTTGTAGTTATGACTTTGTATTTGGGAAATTTTATTCTCAATGAAGGATCTCCAAAAAGTAAAAATTTTCTCTTGTTTTCAACGGTGCTGGAAGTTGTGTTTTTTGACATTTTTATTATTTCACCTATCGGCAAATGCTTTGATTTTTGATCTTTGAAAAATGCATTAAACGTAGACAGCATTAACCTGTCGTTGCTAGTTGAATAGACAGCTCTTACTGTAGAAAACAAGCCTATTACACCACCTTTTTTCTTTAGAAATGCAATTTCTCCTGCTGTGTTGTATCTCGGATCATCGAATCCCGTAAAAGAACATGTAGCAGTAATGATAAGAGGTAGTCTGTATTTATTTTCCCAGTTCAAAATGTCAGTTGTTTGTAATACTCTTTCTTGTGCTAAGCCCTTTGGACCACCATGCCCGACATAAACAAACATCAGATGTCCTGAATAAAAGCTAAGATCGATAGCTTTACTAGCATCCGGATATCTTTGCCCTCCTGCATTGTTTTCTTGGATGTATGAGTCAAAATATATTTTGTTTATATTAAAAGCAGGATATTTCTTGGCGATATTTGTGTTTATTTTTTCTGCTCCGAAAAAATGTGTTGTGTCCCAACTGGCATCAACATCATCAGCAGAAAGGGTTATGTTGTTTACCCACTCTCCATAATGTTTAATGTCGGTCTCGTAGTCAATTATTTTTTGTGCTATCATATCGGCTTGGTCAATATTTCTTACAGGAAATCTTCCTATGGCAATATCTATTTTCCCATTTAAATTTGCTCCTTCACCATAAGAAATAAGCCCGAAATAATCATCAGTTGGGAATGAAGAGATAGGATCCAAAGATTGTTTTGTCTCATAAACAGGAATCAAATTATCTTTGTCAGTTATTATTCCTCTTGCATCAAAAGAACCATCTCCAAAAAGCAACAGATAATTAAATTTGTCATTTTTTACTTTGAGCATTTTTACGAAATCTCTAATTGCCGTAGGGTCGTATTTTCCACCTGAGAATTCATTAAATATCTTACTTAATTCGACGGCATAAATTTTTATTCCAGAGTGTTCTTCTCTATATTTTGAAAACTTTAATGCAGGTTCTTCAAATGCTTTTGGATAGACGACCAACATTTCGGCATCCAATATACCATGAATATTTTGATTATCTATTTTTTGAGCTTTTCCCGGATTGAGAAAATCTCCGCTTTTGTTAAAAGCTATAAACCGGCTTGATATAGCAGAGTTGTATATCATTGTGTTATTATCTGAAAAACCTACACTTCTTATGTCGTTTTGTTTAGAAATATCCCAGATTAAGGTGTTGCTTGTGAGACCTTCAAGCTTGATTCCAACTATAGAATTTGCAGGAGAATATTTATCGGATATAAAGAGTTGTTTGCTTTTAAATATAGCAGGTTTTCGTGAGTTTAGCACTATTTTGTCGAGCCATCCCTTCTCTCCATCGTATCTTAATTTTATACTTACTTTGTCATTTGTAGGCTTAAAAGAACTGTCGATAAAAACTCTGGATGCATATCTGGATTCCGGATCAGAAATTGATACATTATTGACAGGTGAGTCGAATGTCTGTTGATCGGCGGATAAAGTAAAAGTTTTTTGATTAGCATCTCTTCCTGCAAACATAACTTTAATATCAACCATCTCACTTTTGTCAAAATCAAAATCGCTGAAATATTTTGAAAAATCTTTTTCCGAATTATTGGCTAAGAATTCACCATACCATTCTTGGCCTGATCCTTCTGTCTTGTTGTATGAGCCAAGAAGATTGGTCAAATCTTCCTCATGGACTGCATATGAGTCTATACTATGCGATATATAATCAGCAGTATTATTTTCTGAATAGCTTTCTATCCTTGCACCGTTATTATCAGATATTTTTAAAAAATAATAATTAGATTCAGAATAAATATTTTTAGTAAAATCCCATTTGTTTTTTGATTTGTCAAAAAACCA
>JALSPK010000189.1 GCA_026986005.1 Saprospiraceae bacterium | reverse complement strand
CTCCATATTTGCTATCATTAAAATGAAAGCCCCCAAGCATTCCATCCATCATTAAAGTAGCAACAATTTGCTCGATATTAGTATTTGGTAAATGATGTCCCAAATCCACAAGAGTGAATGCTTTTTTACCTAGTTTTTTTGCCAAAAATCGTGATGTTCCCCAGTCTTGTATTACCATCGAATAGAAATTGGGCTCATAGGGTTTGTATTCAATAAACATCTTCCAGTCATCAGGCAAATACGCATAGATCTCTCGAAGACTATCCAAAGTGTTTTGCAAAGCTCTTCTAAAGTTCAACTGCCCGGGGAAGTTTGAGCCATCTGCCAACCATACTGTCAAAGACTTTGATCCCAAAGCAATCCCATGATCTATAACTTCTTTGTTGTGTTCGATGGCTTGCTTTCTTACAGATTTATCAACATTACATAGTGAACCGTATTTATAAGTGTATTTTTGATTCACTTGATCCTGAAAAGTATTTGAGTTCATCGCATCGAACTCAATATTCAAATCCATTGCATGTTTTTTGATCTTTTCAGGATTGTCCGGTATATCCCAGGGGATATGTAGAGATATCGCTCCGGCTGATTTTGTTAATGAATGAATAACACCTATGTCAGAAAGTTTTTCAAATAAATTAGCAGGTTCACCTCCAAATCCAAATCTACCGAATCTGGTACCACCTGCTCCGAGTGCCCAACTAGGAACTGCAACATTGTAATTTGCGATTATATCAGTAATCTTATCAATGTCCTTGTTCTTTAATTGAGAAGATAAAAAGGCATACTCTTTCTCGTGGTTTTCAATAAGAGATTTATTATGTTTTTTGATATTAGTTTGATCTATTTTCATGGTATGCAAATTTAGTTAATTAATTAATTATTATCTGGGGAAAGCAGGTGCGACTCCCCCATCTACATTAATGATATTGCCTGTGCTTTTTTTCAGAGCTATTAGGAATGCAGCTACTGCCTTTGCAATATCAGAAGGGAGAATTATCTCATTTAAAAGTGTTCTTTTTGCATAGAATGCCGGTAGTTCTGATACTTTTATACCATAAGCTTTTGCTCTTCCTTCTGCCCATTTGCCTTCCCAAATTTTGCTACCTATTATTACCGCATCCGGATTTACTACATTAACTCTTATTTTATCCTGTCCTAGTTCAGCTGCTAATAATCTCGACATGTGTAATTGTGCTCCTTTTGCTGTACCATACCCAACATTGTTTGGACCGGAGACTAAAGCGTTTTTGCTGACAATATTGATAATATCTCCTCCAAATCCTTGCTTTTTCATAGTGATTGCAGCATTTTTTGCCAATAGAAATTGCCCTTTTACTAGAATATCCTGAAGCAAATCCCAGTCTTTTTCTTCTGTATCTTCAAGAGTTTTAGATATTGCTATTCCTGCACTATCTACTAATATATCTACTCCCCCAAATGCAATAGATGCCGTACTGAAAAGTTTTTCTATTGATTTCGATTTTGTTATGTCGCTTACAAGAATTTTATGGCTGTCTTTTCCAAAATCTTTAGCAGCCTCTTTTAAATTTTCCTCATTAATATCGGTCATTAGAACAACAGCTCCTTCTTCTATTAATTTTTTTGTGACCGCTTTGCCAATTCCACCACCGGCTCCAGTGACAATGGCCACCCTTCTTGAGAGAGGTTTTTCTTTAGGTTGTCTTTTTAGTTTTGCCTCTTCAAGCAGCCAATATTCAATATCAAATGCTTCTTGAAGAGGTAGTGCTTTATATGTTGAAATGGCTTCAGCTCCTTTCATTACATTAATAGCATTTATATAAAATTCAGAAGCTACACGAGCTGTTTGTTTATTTTTCGCAAATGTAAACATGCCGATGCCGGGAAATAGTACTACTACCGGGTTTGGGTCTCTCATGTCAGGGCTATTACTTCTTTTATGTTTTTCGTAATACAGTGTGTATTCTTTTCTGTATTTTGCAAATAGACCATTTAGTCGTTCCTTTATTTTAATGGTGTCTTTAAGATTGTCATTTGGCTTTATATTTAAAACTAGTGGTTTTATTTTTGTTCTTAAAAAATGATCAGGGCAAGATGTACCTAAGGGAGCTAAATTATTCAGCTCTTTACTATTTACAAACTCCAACACTCTTTTATCATCGGTAAAATGACCTACCATTTGATTTTTGCCGGAACATAAACCTCTAATAATAGGAGCTATAATTGCTGCCTGAGTCTCCCTTTTTTTCTTTGGTAAACTTTTAATCTTTTTGCCACCGAAACTTTTTTTCTTTTTAAATGCTTTCTCCAGATATAAACCCGCTTTTTCAATAGCGTTGAGGCTATTATTGTAACAGTCATACGAAGTATCTCCCCAAGTAAATAACCCGTGTCCTTCCAGTATTATGCCTCGTAAATTCGGATTTTTCTCAACTAATTCATATAGTTTGATTCCCAAGTCGAAACCCGGTCTCTGCCAGGGTAACCACCCCATATCTTTACCCCATATTTCTTTTGTGAGTTTTCGGCTATCGGTAGTCGCTGCGACGGCGATTACAGCATCAGGATGAAGGTGGTCAATATGTTTGAAAGGTAAAAAAGCATGAAGGGCGGTATCTATTGAAGGTGCTTTAGAATCAAGGTCAAATAAACATCTTTTGTACAATGCAACCATCTCATCTTCATGTTTTAATCCTCTATATATCGTACGCATATGATTTAATCGTTCCATATACAATGCAGCAAAACCTTCTCTTCTGATTGTGCCTATATCTCCTCCTGATCCTTTTACATACATTACTTCAGTATTTTGTTTGGTTAAAGGGTCAACTTCAATGGTTTTGCAGCTGGTGTTTCCTCCTCCAAAATTTGTAATTCGCAGATCCCTTCCTAAAAGATTCGATCTGTATATCAAAAGTTCAACTTCATTATTTTTGATTTTATTTTCATATCTTTTGTCCCAAAGATAATCTACGTGCTTGTATTTTTTCATTGTAAAAGTTTTGAATGTTAAACGGTATTAAACGCTAAGGTAAATAAAAAAAAAGTATTTCCGCAATCGTTTGTTTAAAAAATTCAATTATAGGTAAAACTTATTGTATTAATTGTATTTTTAGATTTATTTTAACAAGATTTGGTTTGTAGATTAATTGTATTAACTTTGGTTTTTGTAAGAAAAAATATTTAAATTATGGCATCTAAAGTTGCTTTAAATGGAATGGTTTTTAAAAAAATGCTGGATCAAGAATTGATAAATCAGAAAGTTGCAGATTTGGCTGAAGAAATAAACAAAGAATATGAGGGGAAATTTGTTGACATCGTTGTGGTGTTAAAGGGAGCATATATCTTTGCTGCTGATTTGGTAAGGTATCTTACTATCGATCATGCTATTCATTTTGTGCGATTTTCGTCTTATGCAGGTATGGAATCTCAAACTGAGATAAAGGTGAAAATTCCACTTGATATGAATATTGAAGGACGTCACATGTTGATTGTTGAAGATATAATTGATACAGGAAATACGTTGAAGTTTTTTGTAGAGGATTTAAAGCGAAATAATCCGAAATCGGTTAATATTGCAGCTCTTTTATATAAGCCTGATGCTTTTAAACACAGTTACCCGATTAAGTTTAAAGCGTTTGATATCGAAAATCTATTCGTTATAGGTTATGGGTTGGATTTGGATGAAAGAGCTAGGAGTTTAAAGCATATTTATCAATTGGAAAAATAAATAGCTTCTGTCGCTAAAGCGCTTGATTTTTGTATTTTAATGAATGTATGGACAGATACTAAATAATTTCTGCAATTAATGGGACTTAATTAACGTTAAACTAAAAAACTTGTATGAAAAAGATATTAACGATACTTGTGTTTGCTTCTATGTTTTTTGGTTATGAGTCATGCAAAGATGGCAATGCTTTACAAGAGATAAGTGTAAATAATAAAGGGATTTCAGAAAAGGATTACGATACCACTAAAATTTTTCCGGGAGCATATAATATTGCTAAATATTTACCTGTTTTAAAACATAAACATGTTGCTCTGGTGGTAAATCAAAGTAGTACAATTGAAGGTATTCACCTTACCGATACTCTTATGAGTTTGGATGTTGATCTTGTTAGAATATTTGCACCGGAACATGGGTTTAGGGGTGAGGCTGATGCTGGAGAGAAGCTAAGTGATTCAGTAGATAAGAAAACGGGTTTGCCTATCGTGTCTTTATATGGACATAAGAGAGCTCCGGATGAAGATGATATGAAAGGTGTAGATATAATCGTTTTCGATATTCAAGATGTAGGAGTCAGGTTTTATACTTACATTTCCACTCTAGCATACATAATGGACGCTGCAATAGAGAAAGGTATTCCTGTTTTAGTTCTTGATAGACCTAACCCCAATGGGCATTACATTGATGGTCCTATTTTGGAGGAGAAATATAAGTCTTTTGTTGGAATGTTTCCAATACCGGTAGTTTATGGGATGACTATAGGTGAATTGGCGTTGATGATGAATGGTGAAGGGTGGTTAAAAAATAAAAACAAGTGTGATTTGACGGTGATCAGCTGCACTAATTATACGCATCTTAGTCATTATGAATTGCCGGTATCCCCATCTCCTAATCTACCGGATTTTCTTTCCATAAGTCTATATCCTTCATTATGTTTTTTTGAGGGGACTACGGCGAGTGTTGGAAGAGGAACAGAAAAGCCTTTTAAACAGATAGGACATCCTGCACTTAAGGAAGACTACAAGTATTATTTTATTCCAAAACCAAACCATGGAGCGAAGAAACCAAAACTGGAAGGAGAAAAGTGTTATGGTATAGATTTGAGTACATTGAAAGTAAAAAACTTTAGGGCAAAGAGAAAAATAAATTTGGCTTGGCTAATTGATTTTTACCATAAAATCCATGATAAGAGTAAATTCTTTTTGGATAATAATTGGATAGATAAACTGGCCGGAACAGATGAAATGAGGAAGATGATTATTAGCGGAAAGTCGGATAAAGAGATTCATGATTTATGGAAACCAAAATTGAAAGAATTTAATGCAACAAGAAAAAAGTATTTGCTTTATCCGGATTTTAATTGATCTAAAAGATGAATTAAATGATAGACTTTAAAGGAAGATTAATAATTTTGTTTTCCTTCAGAGGCAAAATACATAATTTATATGTCTATTTGACGTTTGTATGAAAAAAAAGTATAATATTTGCAAAATATAACGAATACAATAAAGATGAGTAATAATAAAAAATCTAGAAAAATCATAACTACAAATTCCAATCTTAGTCCAAGGACAAAAGCTATTCTTGGATCCAAGCACCAAGTTGAAGCGAATGAAATGTTGTTTAAACGACGCAATTTTTATTATGTTTTCGCAGGTTTGATTGTTATGGCACTGGGCTTCGTGTTGATGGC
Organism: Saprospiraceae bacterium; assembly: GCA_026986005.1. Taxonomy (GTDB): domain Bacteria; phylum Bacteroidota; class Bacteroidia; order Chitinophagales; family Saprospiraceae; genus JADJGA01. The sequence continues at coordinate 1,793 of JALSPK010000189.1, read as the reverse complement.
TGGAGGAGATGCAAATCCTTCACCGGATATTTTTGATGCAGATTCTTTGTATAGTTTTCGCAGGGTCTTTTTAGCTCCATTAGTTATTTTGTTTGGGTTGGGGTTAAATGTTTATGCTATTTTTAAAAAATAAAAATTCATGAGTGAAGTAATTAAATCTATTATCCTTGGAGTAATTCAAGGGTTAAGTGAGTTTTTGCCTGTTAGTAGTAGTGGGCATTTGGAATTGGCGAAACATTTTCTTGGGACTCATTTCGCCGGAGGTGAGAGTTTGACAATGACTGTGGTCTTGCATATAGCAACTGCTTTGAGTACTGTTTTTGTTTTCAGAAAAGAGATAATAGACTTGCTGAAAGGAGTATTTGTTAAAGGATGGAATGAGGACAAATCTTTTGCTTTGAAAATTGTCATTTCCATGATTCCTGCCGGATTGATAGGGTATTTTATGGAGAGTCAATTGGAAGAATTGTTTGAGGGTAAGGTTTTGTTTGTGGCTTTTATGTTGATTATAACCGGAATACTATTGCTGATATCAGATTTTGTCAATAGTAAAAATAAGGATATTGATTATAAGGATTCATTTATTATTGGTGTCGCTCAAGCTATTGCTCTATTGCCCGGAATTTCTAGATCGGGATCAACAATATCAACTGCGATTTTATTAGGGATAAAAAAAGATAAAGCGGCATTTTTCTCATTTTTAATGGTTGTCCCGCTCATTTTCGGGAAGATGGCAAAAGATATTTTGGACGGTGCATATCTAAATACAGGGATTTCGACATTGTCTTTGGTGTTTGGTTTTGTAGCTGCGTTTATTACCGGAGTGATCGCTTGCACATGGATGATAAAATTAGTGAGGAATAGCAAATTGAGATATTTCGCCTATTATTGTTTTGGAGTAGCTGCCATTGTCTTCATCTTATTCTTATTCTAATGTTGCTACAAGATATTAACGAGATAAAAACTGCCGATTTTTTAGCCGGGGTAACAGTTTTAGTTGACAAACCTTTGGAATGGACATCCTTTGATGTAGTCAATAAAATCCGTTACGCATTAAAACGTAAATTGGGCGTAAAAAAAATTAAAGTGGGACATGCAGGAACTTTAGACCCACTTGCGACCGGACTATTGATCATTGCAATAGGAAAGGACACAAAACTAATCAACAATTATCAAGATTTGGATAAAACCTATGAAGGTACTATAAAGTTAGGTGCCACAACACCGAGTTTTGACGCTGAATTTGAGCCGGATAAATTTTATCCTACGGAGCATATTACCGTAGAATTAATAGAGCAGACTAGAAAATCATTTATTGGATTTATTCAGCAGATTCCTCCAAAATTTTCTGCGGTTAAAGTCAATGGTGAAACAGCATATAGATTGGCGAGGAAGGGCGTTGAATTTGAAATAAAAAGAAGAACCGTCAAAATACATCAATTCGATATTGTCAGAAAAGGAAATGATGAATTGATATTTGCTGTAAAATGTCAAAAAGGTACATATATAAGGACGTTAGCTGATGATTTTGGTAAAGCACTGAATAGTGGTGCGTACTTGACGGGATTGAGGAGGAGTGCAATTGGAAATTTCAATATTTCTCAAGCTTTAAATTTAGACGATTTGATAACAATATTAAATAGTACCCGCCCACAAAGTCATTAAAATTGAAAAATATTCTTTTTGCGATATCATGTAACTACACAGATAGAATCATTTTGGCTGAAAAACGTTCTTTTTGCATTAAAATTTATCAATATTTTTTGAAATAGCGCCACTATTCCTTCAAAATA
>JALSPK010000188.1 GCA_026986005.1 Saprospiraceae bacterium | reverse complement strand
TTGATTTATTGAATTTAGGGGTGCTTTATCGGTGGGGAGTATGTCTTTAAATGGCGTTTCAAATTTATTTGAAACAAAAGAAAGTCCCGTAGGAGCTTGTCCCAATCTTGCATTGGTGACGACATATTATAGCCCCGTACGTAAGTGCGGGGTAAAAAGTAGTCCCCTCGGTGTTTTAGCGATATTTTTGCAGCGAAGCGAAGAAAAAATTAAGCCGGCTTTGAAGTCATGCTATCGCATGCTTTCAAGTTTTACCTTCAATTATCGAAAAATAATTTACAGCGGGCTATTCTAATATCCTTCCAAAGAGATTAAATTTGAAAAGATGATTAATTATGAAGCCAAGCAAATACCGGCAGTATTAATCTGTCATGATTTTATCAACCCACTCACTACTGATGTAAGCGGTTCCTTCATTACCAAAAGAGGTTTACTCTTTTGGTTATCTCCTTCGTCAAGACCGTTCAGTCATGCATCAAGGCAAAAAATAAAAATATTTTTAATAAAATGATTTTATTAATTTTGGGGTTACCTTAATTCCCAACGGGTCAGTTGGTCTGAATCTTGTTTAGGCCATGATGTCTTATCTGATTTTCTCGAAAATATTTCCTAATATGAAATAGTTGGGGTGTACTCTATATGATATTATTGAAATGGGGAAAGGGTTAGACGTTTAATGTATAATAATAAATGAAAAATACTGCTTTAGTTTTTTTCTTCAAAAGTGTCTCTACTAAAAAAATACTCTTCTTGATAATTATCTACATGCAGTTCCTTACGTTTATCATCAATTTCGTGTTGTTCCTCCACATTCCTTACAATAAAGGCGACTAACATACCAACTATTGCACCTAGTAAATGACTTTCCCATGATATGCCTTCCTGACCGGGAAATACCCCTGCTATATAACCGCTATACAAAAAAATAATGATGATAGTTAAAATTACGGACTTAAAGTTTTTCCTGAATATACCACTCCAAAATACAAAAGATATTAGACCATAAACAACACCGCTTGCCCCAATATGGTACACATGTCTTCCAAAAAACCAAACAGAGATACCGGTAAGAAGATAAATAGCTGCAAAACTAATTTTAGAAACTTTTGAATAAAATAATGAAATCAAAGTGAACATCAAAAACAAAGGTATCGTATTAGACATTAAATGCTTGAAACTTCCATGTAATAATGGTGATACCAATATGCCGATCAGCCCATCCGCTTCTCTTGGATGTACACCATAGATATCCCAATTGAATCCTCCGAGCACCTTAATTATATGTACAGACCACATAATCACAACAAAAAACAAAGGATACTTTATAGCTTGCTTCAAAGTGGTATGTGTGTTTTTTACTATCATTGAATTTTTTCTCCTATTATTTATAGGAATCTTCTTTTTACATTTGAAACAAATCCTTTTACTTTTTTCAACAATGCAGGGTCATCCCAGCCAAATTTGCTAACTACATTTTTTAACAAATACTCTTTAGCTTCTTCTAGATTACTCAAGTTATCAATTGCCTCAAGAGTATTCTCAAATACGGTTTTATCCCCACCAAATAATTCTTTTACTGTAAATATACGTTCATTTATGCTAAATGATCGCTTGAGGTTTTTTATGGGAATTAAGCTTAGTTTTTGGGATAGCTCATTACTGCTGCCGATCTCAAACAAATCCAGTAAATCATTCGAGAAGGAGGGAATATTTTCATCTTTATTTTCTAACACGATATTTTCCGGTTCTGTTTGAGTTTTGGTCATTTTTTTTTCGACCTTCACTTCATGGGTGGACTCTTCAAATTTAACTTCATCATTTGCGCTATTATCATCTATTTTATCTTCAATTTGTATTTCTGTTTTTTGCTTTACTTCTACGGGACTTTTTTTCTGTTTTTTTCTGTTTTTTACCGGTTTGGGATTGTCCTCAGATTCTATTACTGATTCATACATTTTTTTTATATAATCCTTTAACAAATCCTTTTCGATAATTGAAAGACTTTCTAGATTCTCCACCAATTCACCAAATGATTTTATTTTTTTAAAATACTTATTAAATTTTGTAGTATTCATTTTTTTGATTTTTTGATTAGAACAGATTTCTATATTGTTTTATTGGATATATTGTAAATTATTTTAATAAAAAACCATCATATTATTTTTAATTAATTACCTTCGCGACATAAATAACCAAATACCTGTAAATGTTTTTAGAACCACAAGCCAGAGGCCATCGCGGAGGCTGGATAGAAGTTATTACCGGCTCTATGTTTTCCGGCAAAACTGAAGAATTAATTCGCAGGCTGCGAAGGACTCAATTTGCAAATCAGAACCTTATCATCTACAAGCCAAAGCAAGATGACAGGTACTCTAAAGATAAAGTTGTGTCGCATGATGCTAACTCACTTGAATCAAAAGTTGTAGCATCAAGTGCAGAAATACTAAAAGTCCCTAGAGATATTCACGTAGTTGGTATTGACGAAGCTCAATTCTTTGATATGGACTTGCCTCGGGTTTGCGAAAAACTTTCTCTATCAGGTATCAGAGTTATAATTGCAGGGTTAGACATGGATTTTATGGGAAGACCTTTTGGTCCAATCCCTGAATTGATGGCAATAGCAGAGTACGTAACTAAAGTTCATGCTATTTGTCCGCATTGTGGCAGTTTGGCTACACATTCATACCGCCTTTCAGATGAAACTGCAACAGTAGTCCTTGGTGAAAAAGATAAATACGAACCGAGATGTAGAGTTTGTTATAATATGGGTAAAGCCCTTGATTTTAGGGCGCAAAATGGTAATACAAAAACCAAAAAAGATGAAAAAAAATCTTAATTCTGTCTTAATATCCGTTTTTAATAAAACCGGATTGGATGATTTAATAAAGCTTTTTAAAGAAAACAAGACAATTGTTTATTCGACCGGAGGTACGTGGATGTACCTTAAAGAAAAGGGACTTGAGCCGATAAAAGTAGAAGATGTTACCGGATATCCTTCAATATTAGGAGGAAGGGTAAAAACCCTCCATCCGGGAGTGTTTGCAGGTATTTTGGCCAAAAGGGAAGAAAGTCATTTGAATCAAATGAAAGAAATGAATTTGCCCCTTATAGATATGGTAATAGTAGATCTATATCCGTTTGAAGAGACCGTGGATAGTACAGATGATCATAGTAAAATAATTGAAAAAATTGATATTGGAGGAATATCCTTGATAAGAGCTGCTGCAAAAAATTATAAAGATATTTTTATAGTACCTTCTCAAGATTACTATCAAGATGCTTTTGGGATCTTGTCAAATAACGATATGGCAACTAGCATTGAAGAAAGAAAATTGTTTGCAAAACGAGCATTTGCTACTTCAATGCACTATGATACGGCTATTTTTAAATATTTTGCAGAGGAAGATTTTCCGGTAATTACAAGAGCTGTACAAAAACCGATTCATTTAAGGTATGGTGAAAACCCACATCAAAACGGATCTTTTTATGGTGATTTGGAGGAGTCTTTTACACAGCTAAACGGGAAAGCTTTGTCGTACAACAATCTTGTAGATGTCGATACTGCAATGAATATAATGGCAGAATTTGAAAATGATAATCCCACATTTGCTATACTCAAACATACAAATACATGTGGTGTTGCTACAAGAGACAATGTTTCTGATGCATGGGACAAAGCTCTCGAGGGAGATCCTGTATCAGCATTTGGTGGAGTACTAATCTCAAATACATACATTGATTTGAAAACAGCTGAAAAAATAGATAAAATATTTTACGAAGTTCTATTGGCTCCTGATTTTTCAGTAGATGCATTAGCGTTTTTATCCAAAAAGAAAAAAAGGACAATACTGAAAATATCTAAATTCAATAAGCCGCAAAAAATATTTAAAAATGTTCTTACGGGTTTTGTCGCACAATATCCCGACAATAAAACCGAAATTGATGGTGATATGGAAATAGCAACGGTTAAGAAGCCCGACACCAATGAAATTGAAGATTTAATTTTTGCCAACAAAATAGTCAAGCATTTAAAATCCAATGCCATTGCCTTTGTGAAAAACAACCAACTGCTAGGAATGGGCTGTGGGCAAACATCAAGAGTGGATGCTTGTAGACAAGGTATAGAAAAAGCAGAAAGATTGGGACTAAATTTGAAAGGAGCAGTCATGTCTTCGGATGCCTTTTTCCCTTTTCCGGACAGTATAGAATATGCCCACAATGCAGGCATCAAAAGCATAATTCAACCCGGGGGATCAATCAAGGACAATCTGAGTATAGAATATTGCAATAAAAACAATCTTTCAATGGTTTTTACCGGAGTTAGGCATTTTAAGCATTAAAAATATTTAAGTTTGCAAAAAATCACGAAATGACTTACAACCTGTGCATTGATATTGGGAACACAAAGATTAAATCCGGTATCTTTCGTAATAATAGTTTGATAGAGCTCATATTTGGGCTTGATGAATTGCTTGAGAAAATTTCTCGACAATATCAAATTAAAAACTGTATCATTTCATCAACAAGAAAAACTATTCCTCAAAATATAAAAAAGATAAAGTATATCACTGAAAATTTTATTATTTTAAGCGATAAAATCAATCTTCCGATTAAAATTGATTACTCCACACCCAAAACTCTCGGTAGGGATAGAATAGCAGCTGCTATTGGTGCAAATTCATTATTCCCAAATCAAAATTGTATAGTTATTGATGCAGGTACTTGTATTACTTATGATTTTGTTGATAAAAAAAATATATTTAGAGGTGGTAATATTTCTCCGGGTATTTATATGAGATTAAAAGCAATGCATGATTATACTTCCAATTTGCCCTTGGTCGATTTGGTTGTAAATGACAATATTTTGGGTAAAAGTACAGAGGAGGCATTACAAAATGGAGCAATACGGGGTACGTTTTTAGAAATTTCTTCGTTTATACAACTGATATTGGACAAATATGGCTCTTCAAACGTTATTTTTACGGGTGGAGATGCAAAATATTTTGTCAATTACTTTAAATCTGCGATATTTGCGGATCAAAATTTAGTCCTCGTTGGATTAAATGAAATTATAAAAAAATATGAATAGTAAAAAATCGATTATTTTAAGCCTGATATTTTCTTTTGCCTTTATAGGATTGATGGCTCAGCCAAAGGACAATTCACCATATTCAAGATTTGGATTAGGTGATCCTGTAGACAATAGATTTGTACATCTGCGAAGTACAGGATTAGGTGGAGCAATGTATAATCCATATCAGATAAATATTATAAATCCTGCTAGCAATGGATACCTACAAGCGACTGTTTTTGATCTCGGACTATATGCGAAATACTCAAAACTATCAACAACCGACGGTTCCTCGCACGTGTACAGCGGCAATTTGGAATATTTATCTTTGGGATTCCCTTTGATTAACCCTATTAATGACCTGCTGGAAAAGAAAGTGCGAAAATATGATATAGGTTTGTCTTTTACATTAATGCCTAACTCCAATGTTGGTTTTGATATTACTTCTGAAAATGAACATCCCGATATAGGTAAGATATCTAGAAATTATAAAGGATCAGGTGGAACTTATAAGTTTTTAACAGGGATTGGTGGTAGATATGAAGACTTTTCTTTTGGTTTGAACTTGGGGTATTTTTTTGGAAAAATCAATTATGATAAAGATTTGAAATTTGAGGATGTATTTTCTTCCTATGCCAATGAATATCACGATGATTTTGCTGTCAATGGCTTTTTGTACAATGTTGGAGCAATATACAATTTTGTATTGAACAAAGAAAAAATGACAAAAAGTAATAACGTAAAACCAAAAAAGATTATTTTTGGTCTTTATGGCAGTTCTAAAACAGGTTTCAATGTAGAAGGTACCAAGTACAATAGGAGTTTTATCAATAACTCTTCTCTTTCTGGTGAGACGATTGATACCGTTTATTACAATGATACAATCCATGGTAAAGGAGCTTTGCCGACAAATTTTGGAGGAAGTATTATATACAATAATCAAGACAAATTAATTGTTGGTATAGATTTTTCAAAAACTCTATGGAATCAATACTTTAATGAAGTAAAAGACGAGCAGATGTTTGATAGCTATGATATCTCGCTAGGGATGCAATATACACCAAACGAAAGTTCATATACAAATTATTTTCAAAGAATTAATTATAGAACTTCGTTGTATTATAAAACAGACCCCCGAAGTGAACAAGATAATCAATTTAATGAAATGGGGATTCACTTAGGGCTTGGATTGCCTTTTATCTACAAAAGAAAGATATCAAGAATGAATGTAGATCTTAATTTTGGTAAGAAAAGTGGTGATTTATTGATAAGTGAAAATTTTGTTAAATTAAGTTTTAGTGTAACTTTTAATGACACAGAATGGTTTGTTAAGAGAAAGTACTATTAAAATATTTATCTATTTTAATAACAGGTATAGTTTTTGAGATACCTATTAGATTATTGTAAATTAAAATTTTTAAAAATGAAAAATCTGTTTTTATTATTTATCGTTTCATTAATTACGATTAATATAGCTCTTAGTCAATGTGAAAACTGGGTCGGAAAAGACTTTGAAGAGGATGCAAAAAATGCACACTCCATCTATCGTCAATCCATGAAAATAAAAGATTATAAACTAGCATTTGAATATTGGGAACAAGTTTATAAGATGGCTCCAGCCGCTGATGGTAAAAGAGATTATCATTATTGGGATGGAATCAAACTTTATCAAGATTTGATGAGTAAAGAATCTGATGCAGCTAAGAAAAAAGAATATGTAAATAAAATTTTATCTTTGTATGATGCTATGGCAGATTGTTACAGTCACAAAGGAATAACCCTTAGGGGATGTTCGACCGATAGCTGTTATGATATCAAAGTTGGATATGTTCTAGGTAGAAAAGCCTATGACATGTTTTATACATATAAAAGTCCTTACACAGATACTTATAAGGATTTGAAGAAAAGTGTGGAATTGGGGGGCAATGGTATGGAATATATTGTACTTGGTCCTTTGGGATTCATTCTTGCTGATCTGTACAAAAAAGGTACGGTAAAGAATGACGAAGCTAGAGAATTGATAGAAAAAGTTCAAAATATAGCAGAATACAATATTGAGCATGATAAAACCTATGGCAAATATTGGGATCAAGCTCTAAAACGTTTTGATGCAGACTTAAAAGATGTTGAAAAAAATGTATTCGATTGTGCTTTTTTCAAAAAGAAGTTAAGACCAATGTACGAGCAAAATAAAGATGTAAGTAAAACTGTAAAATATATATTGGTCACACTCAAAAAACAAGGTTGCCCTGAAGATGACCCAATGGTAAAAGAAGTCGATGCAACATGGAAAATTTACGCAGCTGACTTCAATAAAAAACTGAAGGATTCTTTGGAAAGGACTAATCCTGCACTAGCCGGTAATAGGCTTGCAAAAGAAGGTAATTTTCAAGAAGCAGCACAAAAATATGAAGAAGCTATCAAAATGGAGACAGAACCAAATAAAAAAGCACAATTTCTTTATGCTTTGGCATCAATCCAGTTTGCTCACTTAAAGCAATATGCTAAAGCCAGATCAAATGCACTAAAAGCTGCAAGTCTAAAGAAAGGCTGGGGAAAACCATATATCTTGATAGGTGATATGTATAGTAAATCCGCAAAATCTTGCGGTGACTCATGGAATCAAAGGTTGGCAATACTAGCAGCCCTTGATAAATATTATCATGCAAAATCAATAGATGCAAGTGTAGCCCCTCAAGCAAATAAAAGAATAAATAGTTTCAGCAAGTCAAAACCAAGTCAGGAGGATGGATTTATGAGAGGATTTAAGACAGGACAGGTCGTGAATACAGGATGCTGGATAGGAGAAAAAGTAAAGCTTAGATTTTCTAAATAAAATTATAAAAATCAAAAACCGTTTCAGTAATGAAGCGGTTTTTTTATATTTGCTGTATGATAAATAAAGTCAAATCATTTAAAGATAAAATGGAGCGGCGTAGAACAACTAGGGATTTTTCAAACGCCGGTATTCCAAAAGCAATAATAACAGAAATAATCATGACAGCAAGTAGCGCCCCTTCCGGCGCAAATAAACAGCCTTGGTTCTTTTGCGCCGTGTCAGATTCCGGGCTTAAAAGAGAGATAAGATTGGCAGCTGAAAAAATAGAACAGCAAGCATATACTCACAAAATGTCTGAAGAGTGGAAAAAAGATCTAAAACACCTTGGAACAAATTGGGAAAAAGAATTTCTTGAAAATGCGCCGTGGTTGATAGTCGTATTCAAAAAGACTCATGAATTGGTAGGTGAAAAAAAGAAAAAGAACTATTACGTAAATGAATCCGTAGGTTTGGCTACAGGCTTTTTAATAACAGCTATACACAATGTAGGATTATCGTGCCTAACATACACTCCAAGCCCGATGGGCTTTTTGAATGGGATATTAAACCGCCCCGACAATGAAAAACCTTATATGGTCATACCAATAGGATATGCTGCTAATAATGCATTCTTGCCTGAATTAACAAAAAAGGATCAAAATGAGGTTTTAAAGTTTTATTTTTAATTTTTATGCTAATTTATAGATAAACAACAGTATTATCTTATCTTTGCATATTAAAAAAATATAGTATATGAAAACTAATTTATTATTAATTGTTCTTAGTATTTTACTAGTATCATCATGTAAAATGGCTAATAAAAAGACAGATCATGGTTGGTTAACCAATTTTGAAGATGGAATGGCTATTGCAAAAAAAGAAAATAAAGCTGTTTTTGTGTTATTTACAGGATCGGATTGGTGTCCTCCTTGCAAAAAATTGCATCATGATGTGTTGGAATCAGAAGAGTTTATGAAATTTGCAAAAGACAATTTAGTGCTGGTTATGATGGATTTTCCCAGGAAATCACAAAACAAACTAGAACCTGCACAATCTAAATACAATAATGAATTAAAAAGAAAATTTCGCGTTAGAGGTTTTCCAAGCGTCATATTGTTTGATAAATCCGGAAAAGAACTTGAAAGATGGGTAGGGTACAGGCCGACAGATTTGTCAAAAACGCTAGGAAATTACAGCGCTGCTCTGAATAAAAAATAGGATATATCGCAAATACAAAAATAACTGTTGAAATTAATTAAACCCTATATTGACATTATATTTGTTACAGCGATTGTGATTATTCTGCTCAGGATTATTGAGCTTATTTTCATAATTTATAACTTTGGTTATTCTATTAGGATAGCGAGTTATGAGTTATTAGGACTGTTTTTGGACTTTGTTGTTATTGGATTCTTTTTATTTTTATGGTATTTTCCGTACGAGCTTATCTACAAGAAAAATCCCAAAGCATCTAACATTATATTTTTATTTGGAATAATTGTATTTGATGTATTGCACTTGACAGTACTTAAGTATTTTTTATATCAATTGAGGCCTTTAGATATCTTTCTATACTCTCATTCCATGCGAGAATCACTATTCTCATACAATACTTCAAATACAGACTACTCGGATATGATATTAATATCCATATTTATTTCAGCTGTTGTCATTATTTCATTTAGATTTATCAAATCAAGAGCTATCACGGATAAGCTATCAAGGATAATCAAGACCATACTTTTGGGAACATTGGTATTATTTCCAGTATTTGAAGTTTTTGGTGTTTTTAATATAAATAATTTTTCAATAAATAAATCGTATTATTTTTACAAACGTTCAATAGGCTATGTTTTTAATAAAGAAAAGCAAAAATTCACAAAGTTTGATAATAAAATAGTTAAAAAATATCAAAAACTAAATAGTAAAAATGATTATTTATCATCTGAATTTCCATTGCTGCACAAATTCAAAGATGAAGATGTATTGGGAGGGTATTTCGATAAAAGAGATTATTCACCTAATTTGGTTTTTCTTATTGTCGAAGGGATGAGCAATGAATTTATCCATGACTTCAAAGGGGTAAAGTTCATGCCATTTATTGACAAGCTGAGCGGAGAAAGTTTGTATTGGGACAATTTTTTTACTCTTGGGGAGAGATCTTTTGCTGTTGTTCCTTCGATTACCGGGGGATTACCTTATGGAGAGAGGGGGTTTACGCTCTTGGACAAACTACCTTATCATTTTTCATTGGTTAATATATTAAAAAAAAATGGTTATTATAGTATATATTATGATAGTCAAGATGCTTGGTTTCATGACAAAGACAAATATTTCAAATTTGATAATATTGACAAGATTTTTGACAAAAATGATTTTTCGCCTAGATTTAAAAAGGTTCGTGTAGGAAAAGAAAAGTATTTTTGGGGATTTACCGACAAGGATTTGTTTAGGCAAGCTCTCATAAATGCTGATACATTGCAAAAAGAAAAAAGGTTTGAATTATATTTTACAGGAACAATGCATTCACCATTTTATATTGACGAGAAGGAGAAATACAACAATTTATTTGAAGAAAAAGTTAAAGGTATACAAAATGAAGATATTCAGGAGTTTTTTACTGTTTACAAAAAGCAACTTTTGTCCTTGATGTACACCAACGATGCTATAGAGGGTTTTATGGAGTCATATAAGAATAAAGACGAGTATAAAAACACGATATTTTTTATTACCGGCGATCATCCGATGACAGAGATACCTCCGGAAGATGGGGTGAAAAAATACCATGTACCTTTTATTGTATATTCTCCCATGCTAGTGAAACCAAAAATATTTCATGGTATTTCCAGCCATCTTGATGTATATGAAACCGTACTGTCTTATTTGCATTCAAATTATGGATTGAGTATACCAACAATCACAACCTCTATTGGAAGCAAACTGGACACATCTTCTTATTTTAATATCAATAAGATGTATGCTTTTATGAATGATAATAGAGAAGTAGTCGATTTTTATGAAACCGGGAACTTTCTTTCCAATGAGAAATATTTATTCAAAGTAAAGAAAGATTTTAAAATTTTTGAACAGGGAAGCAGAAAAAAGAAAAATGAATTAATTAATAAACTTGATATTTTCAATAAGATTAATCAGTATGTGACACTAAAAGACAGATTGCTACCGAAAGATGAATATATGAAGTTTTTTGAATATAAACCCATCTATTCATATTCTGATACTACATGCACTACATTTAAAAGGGAATACAGCTATATTGTTGAAGATTTACCCATTGAAAATAGAAACATGTTTATTGATTTATCCTTGGATTTTACTCCTAAAATCAATGAAAAAACCTATTTGTATTGTACGCTTAGTACAAAAAACGGCAAAATAAAATTCAATCACAGTTTCAATCTAGCATATAGATTGCAAGAGCATATAAAAGTTAGTAATCTGAAAGTAGAAGATAATACATTGTATCTCTCAGTCTATATGGACAATAAAACATTCAAGAAGAAGAAGTATTGCAATCCTAAGGTGAATATTTACAGTTATTGAGGTAGATTTATTCCCTTTTTTTCAAGAGCATTACGTTTTCTATGTGATGAGTATGAGGAAACATATCAACAGCTTGAGATTTCATAACTTTATACTTTTCTTTTAGCAATGCCACATCTCTGGCTTGAGTAGATGGATTGCAACTTATATAAACTATTTTCTTAGGTGATATTTTTAAAAGTGTTTGTACAACATCTTTGTGCAGCCCAACTCTAGGAGGGTCAACAAAGACGATATCTGGCTTTATAAATTCATCGTTTAATACATCCTTGACGTCACCTACCAAAAATTCAGCATTGTCTATACCATTCAATTTGGCATTGATCTTAGCATCGACGATCGCTTCGGGTACAAGCTCAATTCCGAGTACAGATTTAGTTTTTTGGGCGATATATAGAGCAATACTACCTATACCTGTATACAAATCCAATATATGTTCATCGCCCTTGATATCAGCAAAATCAACGGCAATATCATACAGGACTTTTGATTGAAATGTATTAGTCTGGAAAAAAGATTTTGGAGAGATTAAAAATTCTATATCACCCAATTTTTCTTTTATATCTTTTTCTCCATAAAAATTAACAATATCCAAATCCCACATAGTATCATTTACCTTGGGGTTGATTACGTAGCTTATGCTTGTTATATAAGGAAATTTTTTGATTATTGCCGCCAAAAGCAAATCTATTTTATCTTGATCATTTTCGGAAAAACTTATAATCAACATAATATGTCCAAGACTACTGGTTCTTATTATCATATTTCTCATCAAGCCTATATGTTGTCTTGCATCCCAAAAGCTATAACCATTATTTATGGTAAAGTCCCTTACAAAATTTCTTATTTCATTTGATGGAGAAGCCTGCAAATAGCAATGTTCCACAGCTACTATCTTATCAAAACTACCCGGAGCATGAAAGCCTAAAACCTTGGTGTCTCCAAAAGACTTATCGCTCTTTATTTCCTCATCTGTTAACCATCTTTTATTTGAAAAAGAAAACTCGAGTTTATTCCGATAATACTCTGTTTTTTCTCCTCCAACAATTGGTAATAATTCTCCTATTTCTACCTTTGCTATTCTTTTTAATGCCTCTCTAACCTGTTTATCTTTGTATTCAAGCTGCTTGTCATACGACATATGTTGCCATTTACATCCTCCACAATTTTCAAAATGACTACAAATAGGAGTCACTCTGTCCTCTGAATAGGATTTGTAATTTTTGACCACACCTTGAAAAACCCCCTTCCTTTTTCTCAACAACAAGATATCTACTATATCGCCCGGAATAGAGCCATTGACAAATATTATCTTGCCGTCATCTGTTTTGCCAATAGATTTTCCTCTGTCAGCAATATCAATTATTTGGACTGATTCTACTATTTTCTTTTTTCTCATACTTTTTTAATGTAGCACAAAAGTACATCTATAATCCGGTCTATTATAAAAATAATATGGAATTAATAGTCAAGTGCAAATATTCATACCATATAGTGTGAATGAGTAGATTGTTTTATCTATTTTTGCGACAAAAAGATTATTATGTCAAAAATATTAGTAACAGGAGCTAATGGTTTTATAGGAAGTAACCTTGTAAAAAGACTTGTTGAAGATGGGCATTCTGTTCGCTCAATGGTTAGACAAACTTCAGATCTGAAATTTTTATCAGGTTTGGACACGAAATTGTGCTATGGTGACATCAATGATACAGAAAGTCTCAAAGATGCTATGAAGGGGGTTGAAAAGGTATTTCATGTTGCAGGATTGGCGGCAGACTACGGACCATTTTCATTATTTGAAAAAGTAAATTTTCAAGGCACAAAAAATGTTGCTCAAACTGCATGTAGAGAAGGTGTTTTGAAACTTATCTATGTAAGTACCGTTGCGTTTCATGGATTTGGCAAAACCAATATGGATGAAGAATCTCCAATTGCAGATAATCTTATTCCTTATGCCAAAACTAAATATATGGCTGAACAATGGTTGTGGGAATTTGACAAAGAGACTAAAATGAACATTACCGCAATAAGACCGGGCAATGTTTTTGGTATAAATGATAGGACTTTTATGTCCAAATATTTGGATGCAATGATAGCGGGGAAGTTTAGCGAAATTAATAAAGGAAGAAGCAAGACTTGTCCTGTATTTAGTGATAATCTTATTGATATTATTATCAAAGTTGGTGATGATGATAAGGCAAATGGTAATGCGTTTATAGCGACTGATGGTCTTGATATTGATTGGCATACATTTAATAACAAACTTGCAGATGCACTAGGAATAAATCTACCTAAGACATCCATTCCTTATTCTATTGCATACACAATAGCTAAACTATATTATGGAATACATAAAACTCTCGGTATAAAATCAGAGCCATTTCTGACACCATACCGTATCAACAACGGGGGAAAAGATTATCATTTTAGTATTAAAAAATTACATGATTTTTTTGATTATCAACCAAGAGTGGATATAGATACAGCCATTAAAAAAACAGTTCAATGGTACAAAGCAAAGAACTAAATTTGATTGTGATCTACTTTTTTAATCGTTAATGTGAACAATAGTATTATTGATATGTTTTGGTATAGAATAAAAAAGTAAAAACAATGAATAGAACGATAATAGCAGATAAATATCTTGTAAATTCTAAGACAATTTTGAAGAATAATTCAAAGTTTGGTAATGTAAAAGAAATTGAAGAATACCTTAAAAAAGAAATAGAAAAAGATCAGATTGCTGCTTATATTAGTACTTTTGACCATTTCAAACATACGGAAAGCATCGGAGGAAAGATTCCAAATGATATTTCAGCTTCGATAAATGTAATGTGCTGTTTTGGAATGGCAATACCAAGCGCT
Organism: Saprospiraceae bacterium; assembly: GCA_026986005.1. GTDB lineage: Bacteria > Bacteroidota > Bacteroidia > Chitinophagales > Saprospiraceae > JADJGA01. The sequence continues at coordinate 11,927 of JALSPK010000188.1, read as the reverse complement.
GAGTTTATGGCTATAAAACCAATGTCCATATCAATAGTTGAAAAAACAGATAGTTTTGTGGTTAGTTTTATTGAAGCTCCTGCTCCATCAGTACAACAAGCGATGTCAAAATGGATAAATGCAATAGAAAAACCGACCCATAAAACACCGTAAGAAAAAAAGGTTGAAATTTAAAAAGCGATCCTTGATTTTATTTAGTGTCTTTCTATAGAGGTGTTATATTTAAAAAAATATAAAGTGAAAGTAGATTTTCTAAAATATATAGGTGGCTTAAAATATTATCACTAGATAATCTGAAAGTTTTATGAATAATATTCCCACATAACCTGCTTCTTTTAGCATTTTATTGTTGCTATTTTATGGCGTTTTAATTTTATATTTTTCTTTGTAAAGCAAGGTAATCAAGTCATCAATTACTTGCTTTATCCAAAATGGCTTGTAGCTCACCAAAAACATTCTTGTACAAGCCTGAGCTATCACTTTGAAAATACGCTTTGTCATTTAGACTGCTGTTAATGACAAAAGCTTTGGTTGCGATAGTATCAGGATATGCAGTGATTTCGATATTATCATTGTTTTCAATATTCAAAACCAGTTTGTCTGAAGATTCCGGTTTTTGCCAATTTACATCTTCCATGAATTTTGCACCTTTTAGATTTGACAGTTTCGAAATATACGCTTTCATTTTCAAAGAATCCAATATCACACCATTGTAAATCCATTTATCATCTTGTTTTGAAATGTGATAATCCAAGTTTTGATGTGTATAGGTTATTTTATCCAATTGATCTATTGTGAATTTTGCTAATGTCTTTATTCTGTATGTCGAAATATTATCTGAAATATTCATGGACAAAAATCCATCTATTGAAAAAACTTCGTTTTTATCCGCTAATCTCACGTAGGAATTTGCCGAGCGTGATTGTTGGTTGTATTTGAATTTTCCGACCAAAATATCAACTAATTTATCTTTACCGTCATAAAGTTTGACTCGCTTGCATTTGTCTTTTTCCAATTCATATTTGGCAAAATTATCAGGGTTCTTAGTTATAATATTTTTTATTTTCATCTTTTTGAGACTTGACAGAGTATTATCAATAGTGCTATTATCCGCTTCAAAACTTTCATCTCCAACAACAATATCCCATTTGTCTTTTGTCTTTTTTATTGAAAATTCCTTTTTGGTTTTATCCTTCGGGTTAATTACTATTTTATTTACGTTTTCGACGTTAAACCCCGTTATTTTATCGTCAAAACTTCTTTCCTTTTTGCCACCAATAAATGTGATGCCTAAATAAATCACTATCAATGCCAATAAAATAATAAGATATTTGTTTCTCATCTTTTTAAAATTGAATTGTTAATTATCAAATTTATCATATTTTCTTCCTAACTCAAAAATGGAATTAATACTCCTCCTGCATTCTTTTTATTTTTATTGCTTTTTTTCGTTGCATTAAAAACAACCCTATAAGTATTACAAGGAATATAGGCAGTCCGAAATTGAGATACTTGATCATTGACCTTTTACTACTTGCTTCATCATCCAAAAATTCCTGTTTGATCGGTCTGGAAACAACACCCTTAGTTCTGAGTTCTATCAATCCGGTGTCGTCTCCAAGCCAATCAATTGCATTAACTAAAAAACTTATATTATTTTTATTTTGTTGTTGTCTGTTTGATCCTGTTACCGCAAAATCTCCATCGCTAAAAATCACCATTTTCGAATCATTGTCTCCTGCCAATTTCCCTTCCAAAATGCCGGCAACTGTGATATTAGGCTTATTGAAGTCGGCGGATGACCAGTTTTTGTTAGTAACGTCAAAATATGTATTGCCCGGAACTATTCCCGACTTTTTTGATGTATTAGCCAAAGTAGTAAATACGGTAGAACTATCACCGGTAAATTCTATTGGACTGGCAAATTTCAATACAACTTCTTCAATGCCTTTGGTAATTGGGTGATCAGCAAAATTTCTAATTATAGGTAGATAAGGAAATTTAACTTGATTGATATATGTAAAATATCCTTGTTTTTGCTGTACAGAAACACTACCACAATCAGCATCAACGACAAACTTGTGTTCAATTTTTAATCCTTTTCTGTTTAACCAATTTTCGATACCTGTATTGAGAACTATTCCTTTTGATTGCTGAAAGTCACCATCAACACTATTGATAGCTAATACCAAATTGCCCCCATCTGATAGGAATTTATCTAATTTTGCAAAGTCACTTACTCCAAAGCTATCTTTTGGTGCTATCATTACAGCTACTTTGTATTTTGAAGGAATCTCTTTCTCTGTTTTTAGATTTACTATTTCCGGACTGTACAAAATTGACAAAGATTTTTCAACCTGACTCAATTCGTTCATACTCGGTTCACCATGTCCTGATAAAATGGCGATAGGAGTCTTATTTTCAACTGCTATCTTCTTTATGGTAGTTGACAATTCGTATTCCATAGCCATGCCGGGTTTGATAAATGGGAGTATTTCTTTTCTGTCATCCATGTTTATGGTAGCTCCGATAAAAGCCTTTTGTTTTTTTATTTGGTCTTTTTCTCTAACATTGATCGTTACTTGTCTTATGCCGTTTTGCATAGCTTCCTTTTCTGTTTCTTTATCTTTTGATGGATCGATAAAGCGATATTCTACCATTCCCCCTGATATTCCCGAATACTCTTCTAATAAATCGCGAAAATCCTCTCTTGTTTTTTGAATTTCCTGGGGCAGATTTTTAGAGAAATATGCGTTTATTGTTATTGGATCTTCTAAAGATTTTAGGATGTTTTTAGTCGCATTACTCAAGGTAAATTGATGATCTGAAGTCATATCTAAACGATAAAAATACTTGTATGAAATTAAATTTACTACTATTAAAATACCGATTAGTATTAATGAATTTGTGTATTTTTTCATTGTTATGTATTTTAAAATTAATTTCTAAATGATAAATTCTCCTTTGCCAATTCGATGCCTAAAACACTAATGGCGATAAAATATATAATGTCTCTCGTATCCCATACCCCTCTCGAAATAGAATTGAAATGCGAGGAAATACTCATAAAATCAAAGATTTTACCGGAGATTCCTGTCAAAGAATTTCCTAAAATATCAAAAATTATTTGGAAAAATATACCGATAAATAGTGCCAGTAAAAATGATACTATTTGATTTTTTGATATGCTACTTGCAAATATTCCTATTCCGATATATGCAGCACTAAACAGCAACAAACCAAAATATCCGCTTATTATCGCTCCATGATCAACTTTTCCTAAAAACGAAATGCTTATATAATAGATTAAGGTTAAAGACAATGCAATTACAACCAAAGAAAATGCTGCTAAAAATTTACCTACCACTAATTGAAATTCATCAATCGGTTTTGTTAATAACAATTCCAATGTACCTGTGTTTTTTTCTTCGGATATTAATCTCATAGTGATAGCCGGAATAAAAAAGAACAATGTCCATTTTGCAATACTGAAAAATACGATTAAATCAGCTTGTCTTCTGATAAAAATATCAGACCCATACAACCATGTAAAAAATCCTGTAAAGCCTAAAAATGCGATTAATACTATATAACCGGTAAGTGAATTAAAATATCCTGCTAATTCCTTTTTAGTTATAGTTATTATTGAATCCATAATTTTATTTTTTTTCTGAATATTATTTAATCTGTTGTCAAATCTCTAAATACATCTTCCAACTTTGTCTCGATTGGAATCATTTCTACTATCGGCCAGTTGTTTTTTACACAAAGATTGAAGATGTCTTTATTGGAGGTCATCCCTTTGTAACTTTTTATGTCAAAATGTCCTATATCAATATTATTGGTTACCGTAGCTTTTTCTACACTTGGTAGATCTTGCAATTGTTCTAACACACCTTCATTGCTGAACACCTCCAATTTTATTTTTAATATATTTTTCCCTTCAGCTTGTTGTCTGAGATTTTCTGAAGTACCGTTTGCGACGATCTTTCCTTTGTTTATTATCAGGATTCTATCACAAGTAGCCTCTACTTCAGGAAGGATATGAGTGCTTAAAATTACAGTTTTTTCCTTGCCCAATTCCTTTATCAGTTCCCTGATTTCAATTATTTGGTTAGGGTCAAGACCTGTAGTAGGCTCATCCAAAATCAGAATTTCAGGGTTGTGAATCAATGCTTGAGCCAAACCTACTCTTTGCCGATATCCCTTGGATAGCTCTCCTATAAGTTTGTGCTTTTCTTTGTTTAAACCGGTAAGTCTTATCATTTCTCTTACTCGATTTTCCATGTTTTCTTTACTCACACCTTGTAATTTGGCGGAAAATCGCAAGTAATCTACTACTGGCATATCAAGGTAAAGTGGATTATTCTCAGGTAGATAACCTATTGAAGATTTGGTTTCTCCTGTTTTAATAGATTTACCATTAACCAAAACCTCCCCTTTATCCATGCCAATATATCCTGTGATAATTTTCATAGTTGTGGTTTTCCCGGCACCGTTTGGACCTAGGAAACCAAGTATTTCTCCCGGTTTTACTTCAAAAGATACGTCGTCCAATACCCTTTGGTAACCATAGTTTTTACTGATGTTTCTTATTTCTACATTCATATAGAATTGTTTTATTGAGTTAAAACAATTACACATTTTCCAACTTATATATTTGGAACTAAAGCTGTAAAATGTGCATTAATTCATTGAATAAAATAGAAACGCAAAGGTATTTTGTTTTATTATTAAAAGCAAGTTTACAAATGTTAATGATTTGTCAATAATAGTTTCAAACAGTTTATTACTCCAAAACCCTTTTGTCTTTTCAATTTTATCAAATTCCCCAAATTCTTTATGCTATTTTCCCTTACGATCTCAGGTATTTGGTGTTCTTTAGGTATTTGTGGAACTTTGCGTTATTGTCTCTTCTCTTTTGTGTATTGATTTATTTCTTCTGATTACAATTTTATTTTTGGCACACAATTTGTATAGTATTATACATTGTCAAGAAATGCAATGTAGACTACTAACAATTTAAGATATGCTAAAACTATTTACACTTATTATATTATTTTCTTCATTTACAACGACAGACACTATTTTGACTACTGTCAATACATCGGATGGTGAGATTATTTCTAAATACAACTATATAGATCAATACAAGGATTTGGCTATTGCGGAAATGTACAGGACGGGTATTCCGGCGAGTATTACATTGGCACAGGGGCTTCTTGAGTCGCAGGCAGGAAAAAGTGATTTAGCTATTTATGCAAATAATCATTTTGGAATAAAATGCAAAAAATATTGGCAAGGAGCAACATATTACCACAAAGACGATGACTATAATGATAATGGAAAACTAATTGAATCTTGTTTTAGACATTACGATAGTGTATTGGAATCATATGTTGACCATTCCAATTTTTTAAAACAATCGGCACATTATTCAAAACTTTTTACATATTCAAAAAAAGACTTTGCCAGTTGGGCCTGGGGCTTAAAAGAAGCAGGCTATGCTACTGACAAATCATACCCGATTAAATTAATCAAGCTAATACAAAAATTCAAATTATACGAATATGACAAGGCCGAAAACCCTTGGAATCATATATTGAATTATTAAGTTTTACTTCTATCTATCAATCTAAAGCCATTGCCGTGGATATTTTCAATTTCTAAATCAGTATCTTTACTAAGGTAATTTCTTAGTTTTGTCACAAACACATCCATGCTCCTCGCTGTAAAATAATCACTTTTTTTCCAAATTTCTTTTAAGGCTATGTCCCTTGGTAAAATTTCGTTTTTGTGTAAGCAAAACAATCTTAAAAGCTGAGCTTCTTTAGGGGAAAGCTTTTGTTCTGTTGATACTCCTTTTTTGGGGTTATAAGTTAGTATTCTAATCGGAAAATTAAAATGGTACTTTCCCATATCAAATTCTTTAATATCTGACTTCAAATCATCTTTACCACTTCGCTTCAAGACTGCTTTTACTCTATACAATAGTTCCGTAGAGTTAAATGGTTTAGTGATATAATCATCGGCCCCTACTTTGAAGCCTTCGATAACATCTTCTTTCATAGTCTTTGCAGTAAGGAAGATTATCGGGATTTTTTGGTTTTTATCCTTAATCTTTTTTGCCAACTGAAAACCATCTAACCTTGGCATCATGACATCCAAAATACAAAGATTATAATTGTTGTTATTGAAATACTCATAAGCCTTTAGTCCGTCGCTTGCTAAATCAACATCATAATCATTCAAACTTAGATAAGACTTCAAAACATCCCCGAAGTTAAGGTCATCTTCTGCTAATAAAATCTTTTTATTCATTTTAACACTTTTATATTCACATTTAAGACTATTAAAGATTACTTAGGTCACATTTTTATTGAACCTAATAATAAATTCACTTCCCTTTCCTTTTTCGCTCTTGACCTTAATTTTCGCTCGATGAGCTTCAATAAAAGTTTTGACATATGCCAGTCCTAGTCCAAATCCCTTAATATTATGCACATTGCCCGTAGAAACTCTATAAAACTTATCAAATATATGGTTCAGTTCTTCCTTGGACATTCCAATGCCATTATCCTTAATTGATATTTCAACTCCCCCGTCAAAATTATTTGTTCCAACCAGTATTTTCGGTTCGTCAATTGAATATTTCATCGCATTCTCTACAATATTACTAAAAATATTTAAAATATGTGTCTCATCAGCTTTAATAATTGCATCTTTAGCTTTATAGTCCGTTTTTATTTTGCCTCCTTTTCTATCCAATTTCAACTTCAAATGCTGAATAGTCTCGTCCAAAATTTCGTGAACATCTACTTCTGTTAAAGATAATTCAATCTTTCGTTTGTCCAATTTGGCAATTTGCAAAACATTTTCGACTTGGTTTAACAATCTGGAATTTTCTTCTTTGATAATATTAATAAACTTGCGTATTTTTTCTTTATCGTTGAAAATGACAGGGGTTAGTATTGAATCTGTTGCCAATGAGATTGTAGCAATCGGTGTTTTGAATTCATGAGTCATATTATTGACAAAATCCGTTTTCATTTGTGATATCTTCTTTTGCTTAAATATGATAAAAACAGTATAGCTAAAAACAAATAGTATTAATATAGTAAATATCATATTTAAAAGTAATGTTGGCCAAATATTTGCCCAACTCGAACTTGTAAATATTATGTTCAGACTTCCCGGGGATTTGAATTCAGTACTCAAAAGGGACACTTTATATTTTGATTCTTGCAAATCATCTTTGTAATTATCAATAACTTTATTATGTGGGATTTTTAAAAATCTGTCTTGAATAATCAAAAAGGAATTTTTATTATTTGAATAGATGCCATAGACAAAATCCATATCAATATTTTGGAGTTCAAGAGCGTCTTTGATATATTGGTTGATTTTTTCAGGTTTCAATTTCTTTAAAAAAGCTTCGGGATTTAGGCTGTATTCCAAACTTTTAGTTTCTTTGATTATTTGAGATTTTCTCCAATCTACAGCTGCCTGATTATCGGTATTAACTGTTTTATCCAAAGGAGCAGAGTTTCCGGATTGTTCGATATTTATATTTTTTATTTCCAAATCAATTTTACTCCTCACTTCATTAAGGGCTCTAAATACTTTAGAAGTAAAATTCTTTTCATCTAATGAAATAGACCATTTTATCCAGTAAATTTGGCTCATAGCTACACCGATTAGTGCAAAGCTCATCACTCCAATTATTGACCAAATTTTCCATTTTTCCATTTAAAAAAGATATTTGCTTACAAATATAATAATTTTAATTGGACATTACTAATTTTTAACTTAACCTTAACCTAAACGAATAAATCTCTGACATAATAATAAAAGGGTAGTATTTAACGTATAGTAGTAAATTTATTCAAATGAAGCAATTGTCAATATTTCTTATTTTATTCACTTTTTTTTCTTGTAAAACCAAAGTTCCAGTATTTGAGATAAATCAAGAAGTCAACTTTTTAATACCTGCCGGTAAAAACCCCATTGCTACCCATCATTTTATTATTCATAATATTCCAAGCTTGTTAAAAGAAAATCTGGAAAGAAAAAACATGAAACTTTCTGAAATAAAGGAACTATACGCCGGCAGAGGCAAATTAGAATCAATAGTCAATAGTTCTGACTTTGGAGTGATCAGTAAAATATCGATATCTATTTACGATAAGGAAAATAAGGAAGATATCTACGAAATATACTATCGGGATGATATTCCATTGACTTCCAAAGGTGAATTGAAGTTGTTGAGTACTGGGGAAGACATCAGAAAAATCCTATCTCTAGATAATTATGAAATGGATGTTGAAGTCCTTTTTAAAGGATTCACATCTCAAGAAATCGATTGCAGATTAACCTTTGGCTATGTGGCATATTTAGAGTAGTTTTAGATATTATTTTATTTTAAATGTAAAAAATAACTTCTTTTTTGTTATTTAATTTATAAATAATAATTACTTTTGACCTGTTATTCCACAAAAACCAAAGATTATTTTTAAAATTTAATGACTTAATGTACAGGCACTAATTATGACTTTAGTGTATTTTGTAGTAAAACTATTGATTATGGAACAGCATTATATGATTGAATTGGATTATTTTGATCCACAGGTATATGAGATGAATACTTTTGCCGAAAAAGAGGAAATTATTGTTGACTATCTGCGTAATTGTGGAAAGCTGGTTTCTCTTTCGGTTAGTAATGACGATGCTATTATTTGGGCTGTTCTAAAAGCAGAATCAGAGGAGGAAGTAATCAAAACCATAAATTCTATACCGGTTGGATATGAACTATCGTATGAATATTACTTTTTGCATCACTTCGAAGTCGTACATGAAATTGGGGCTTTCTCTTTAAATTAATACTGTCAAGAGGCCGCTATAAAACAGGCAATTTGATTAAAATGTTACTCAGAGATTAAAACCTAACATTGATTAATCCGGTCAAATCTTTAACATTTTTTATGGTTTCTTGAGCGATTTTACGTATTTCCCAAGAAGATTGTTTGATTTGGTTTTTTACATTCTTTTTATTGGCTGCAATCTCTTTTCTTTTTTCAATAAAGGCTCTAGTCATTTTTAATAAACCATCTGCTACGGCATCCTTCAAATCAACATATTTAAGGCTGCTATTTTCAAAATCCTGAAGAAGACTTTTGTAGGCTTCCGTTTGACCTGAAGCTTTTAGAAGTTCAAAAAGGTTTTTCACTCCTTGGCTCATATCTCCATCATTGGTTCTGCCTGTATCAGTAACAGCTGATCGAATTTGCTTTCTCAATCGACTCTCTTCCGCAAATACACTAATGTAGTGCTTTTCACCGGCACTTTTACTCATTTTTATTTCCGGATTTGCCGTTGATCGAATTTTAGGTGTTTCTGTAAATAGGATTTCAGGTAATCTGAAGTATTCTTTTCCTACCAAGCTGTTAAATCTTTGAGCGATATTTCTGGTCAACTCCAAGTGTTGTTCTTGATCCTTGCCCACCGGCACAAATTTTGGTCTGTAAAGAAGTATATCGGCAGACTGTAGTATTGGGTAATTAAATAAGCCTGCAGAGATAAAGCTGTCCTTTGTTTCTTCCTTGCTTTTAGCGCTTTTGTCCTTGAACTGTGTCATTCTTGTCATTTGACCATAGGATGAAAAGCAGCTTAAAATCCATGACAACTCTGTATGTTCAGGTATTAATGATTGTATAAAAAGATTTTCCGCATTTACACCGACTGCGAGCAAATTAAATATCAACTCCCATGTATTATTTCTTAGTTTTTGATAGTTTGTTGGCATTGTAATGGCATGATAATCCACCACTCCAAAAGCACAGGAATATTTATCTTGGAGGTCAACCCAGTTTTTCACTGCGCCAAAATAGTTGCCAAAATGCATGTCTCCGGTTGGCTGAATAGCCGAAAGAATATCTTTCATTCAATTAATATTTTAAGATTAACAATACAATAAAGTTGAGAGTTTGAGCTACAATATTAGCATTACGAAGAAATCGGATGATATTGACAAACACTATTTGGCAGCAATAGTTTCTATTTCGACCATTACATTCAAAGGAAGTGTTTTTACGGCAAAAGCTGCTCTAGCCGGAGGATTTTCCTTGTAATACTCTCCATAGATCTCATTCATCCCACCAAAATTTGACATATCACTTAACAAACATGTTGATTTTATAACATCTGAAAAAGAATAACCGGCTTCTTTCAATATAGCACCGATATTTTCCATTACCTGTTTCGTTTGGACTTTAATATCTGCTTCTACAATTTCACCATTAGCCGGATTGACCGGAATTTGCCCCGAGATAAACAGCATACCATTTGCTTCTATAGCTTGACTATACGGACCAATCGCTTTTGGCGCATCAGCGGTAAATATTATTTTTTTCATATGCTAAAATTTTGTAAATTACATTTAAAATAAAAGCTCCAATTCAACAAAGAATGGAGCTAAATATTATTACTTAACTAAAGTCCGCCTAACCTTAGATACGGGCGGAATCTAATACTTTCTAAAACTTAACAGGTAATCTATAATTCAAGAATACCTTCTTCCTCAACTACCATTACACCTTTGTAATACAAATCTCCATTGTGGTAATATGCATGATGATACAAATGAGCTTCATTTGTTACTTTACAAATATTAATTTGTTGAGGTTTCACTTTCTTATGAGTTCTTCTTTTTCTTTTTCTTTGCTTTGATATCTTACTCTTAGGATGTGCCATTTCTCTATTATTTAATTTTTATTAAAATCTTTTTTCAATTGTTCCCATATGGGATTTATAGTATCTTTTTCATTTTCTTCAATAATATTTTGATTTTCTAGATAGTCCAACATCTCAAAATCACATTTAGGATTAGGGTCATTTTCACAGTCATAGGTGTTTGACATTGGCAAAGATAGTATAATCATTTGGTGGATAATATCAGAAAGGTTAAAACTTGAATCCTCCACATTTATATACACCACATCATCCAACTCCTTTTTATTAACAACAACACCATACTTCAAATATACCTTGTAGTCAATAAGACTTGGTATACTGATTTTAGTCAAACATCTATCACATTTTGAATCGTAGGTGCCATTGATTTCAAAATTAAGGATGATTATCCTTTCTTTTCTATCAACAAGTACCTTTACGTCATACTCTCCTTTCTTAATAAGAGAGTCCTCAAAATGATTAAAAAATTCATTTTCAATATTAAATTGGTATTCATGAACACCAATATTCATCCCCTTAATAGGGATAGTGAAACGCTCCAAATAATCCATTTTAAATGATCTTTAGAAAATCGAAGTGCAAAGGTACATTTTTTTTTCATAAAACAAATGAATTCTATATAAATAAGTAAAAAATTGAGCTAATTCCTTTATTGACTATTCATATCATTGCCAAAATCATCGGCACAAGTACTCAGGAAGTACCAATAATCATCATAGAAAACAATATCATATCAGATCAGAAGATTTAGCTCGGATCAGAAGATTTAACCATTTTATAGTCCATTTGCCACCTATTTTTACTCATCCAAACATACGACTCTATAAAACACATATCTCTTTGGATTCAATATTTATAAATAAAATATTAGATGTAAGTAAATTGTATATTCTACGACAATTCCATTAATTATATTTAAGCAAATGCTAAAACAATAGTTTACGGCACAACATATCCCTGTATTTAAGTGTTTGCTAAAATAAATGGAAATATTATGAAAGTAAATGTATGTATTAGAGCTTTTGCAGATATTAAACAGATCAACAGTTGCAAAATTAAACTGGAGTCAAAAAAACAAGTTATTTCAAATATCTCGGGAATATTGGGGTTGGCAGGAAATGAAGTGAGATTTAAAATACTCTATTTGTTGTATGAGGAAAACAACTTGTGTGTTTGCG
>JALSPK010000187.1 GCA_026986005.1 Saprospiraceae bacterium | reverse complement strand
CACCCTAGAAGTTTTTCTGTATTATTTGAAATAATTCTGCTTGTTCATTATCCATGCGCAAGAGTCTTGACTTAGTATGTTTAGATTCAGGTAGTGTATATGTTATTTCATACATATTGTGTGTAAGCTCCCTTGATCTTTCAATTGATAAATTTGACTTTTCATTTTTCAATGTCCTTTCAAGTTCTTTATACACAGTATATGCTGTAAATGAAATGCAAATATGAGCTTCTATTCGGTGTTTTAATTTATGATATATAGGCCGAATGCGAAGATCGGTTTTAGACATTCTGAATGCTTTTTCAATGTGCCATAAGTTGCTGTAGTTTTCTACTATTTGTTTTTTTGACAGCTTAGAATTTGTAATATAACCCTTTAATCCATCCCACTGACTGTCTTGTTCGTATTTGGCATAATCAATCTCTATCGAAACATCGCCTTCCAATTTTAAATACTTGTTGTATCCGCGATTATTGATATTTGATTTGGTTAATTTACCGGACTTTATTCTTTGCTCTAAACGTCTTAATCCTCTTTCTCTATTGCGGGCATCCTTTCGTGCTCTTTTGTCCGAATAACCGATTATAAGCCTTGTATTATCACTTTTCTTTATGCTTTTAAGCTGACCATCTATCAGTGTTGTTTTTAATATCCTTTTTTTAATGCTCTTTGATTCATTCTTTATTCTTGCTCCGATGATATATTGATAGCTTTTTTCTTCCAATGCTTCAATGTTTTTATTTGATAAAAGCCCTGAATCGGCAACTACAATAGGTTTTTGCAGACGGAACCTTTCACTTATCTTTTCAAGAAAAGGAATCAGAGTGTGCCCTTCGTAGGTGTTTCCTTCATAAATATCATAACCTATTACATAACCGCCTAATCCGACCAGCAAGCCTAAAAAAATTTGAGGATTACTGTGTTTGCCGTCTTTTGAGAAGCCCGTTTTCCTTAAATCATCCTCGTCACTTGCTTCAAAATATAGTGTTGTCATATCGTAAAACACAACACTAATATTGCCTCCCAGTACTTTCTTAGTATGGTTAAATGTTATTTGTTCAATATTGATTTTTAAGCTGTCATTGAGTTTATCTAGAAAGCGATAAACAGTATCTACATTTATACTAATGCCTTGATAACGATATAAATAATCAATCGTCTTTAATTTACTTCCGGGAAAAGCCAGTCTGGAAACAACCAAATGTCTGAACAATTCTTCTCCAATCTTATTATATCCAATAGCATCGTATATTTTCCCAAAAATCAATTCGGGGCCAACCACTTTAATACTTGTATTACTCAAAGCGGAAAAAACAGTATCAACAATTGTGTCTGCTTCCGATTCAAATAATTTTGGTTGCAAAGTCAACCTTTCAACTTCCTGTTTACCCAAATAATATAATTTTTGAATTTCCTGTTCGGTTTTTCCACTGCCAATTGTTTTAACAACTTTATACTTACCCCTTGATTTTGAGATGATTTGAATCGAGATGCTTCCCGAATTGTTTTTCTTTTTTCGCAAAAACATAACGCAAAAGTAATACGGGACACCCAAATTTCAAATCCAGCCCCTATAAATAAAGGGATACAGAGCTTTTTTCATCAGAGTGCGGAAAACAGGAGGG
>JALSPK010000186.1 GCA_026986005.1 Saprospiraceae bacterium | reverse complement strand
GCCTTTGCTATGGAAATATTTTTTGAAGCAGAAAAAGTGAAAAATAAACTTTTTATAATCAGTTTCTTGATGGCGGTTTGGTATTAATACAAAAATAGACATTTTTTCATCTCAAAAGCACTCTATCTGTGTAGTTACTTACTTTATTCAAATTAGTGATGCTAAGGCATCACAAATCCTCAGAAAGATAAAAATCTCATCAAAAATCTTTATTTTTCAAAAATCAAGCACTTTATAGACAGACACTAATTAAGTTTAAATACATGCAGCATACTAAATGACTTTAAAAAATTGTTTATCTTTGCAAAGTAACAATACAATATAGTTTGAAAAATTTATTTTTTATTTTATTATTTTTTGTTTTCAGTTGCAATTCTAGCACAAAACAAGTCGATGAATTGTTTACGAAAAAACAAGCGCCAATTGAAAAAGGAGCTAATATCAGAATGATATATAGTGATTCTGCTGATGTCGTATTGCTACTGGAAAGCCCGGTTTTCGTATCAAAAAACAAAGACAACAAAAAAACTATTGAATATCCGGAAGGAATAAAAATCAGTTTTCTCAATAACAATGATGAACCAATGAGTTGGTTAATTGCCGACAAGGCAGTTAATAAGATAAAAGATAAAAAATTCATAGTAAGAGAAAATGTCAAATTATTCAATACCAAAAATGACAAACTTGAAACGTCAGAATTGATATGGGATGAAAAAAAAGAGATATTAAGTACTGAAAAATTTGTTAAAATCACTCAACCCTCTAAAGGTGATACACTATATGGATATGGATTTGTATCAAACAAAGAATTTACAGAATTTGAAATCAAGAAGAAATTATTCGGCAAGATAGTCGAAGATATTTTTAAAGATATAAAGTAAGAAAATGATAATTTTTGGAATAATATTGTTTACAATTCTTAGTGCTATTTTTTCAGGCACCGAGATAGCATTTGTGTCAGCCAATAAAGTCGGAATTGAAATTGAAAAAAACAAAAATTCATTGAGAGCAAAAATACTATCTTCTTATTACAACAAACCCAATGAATTTATAAGTGTTTTACTAATTGGCAACAATATAGCTTTAGTGATTTTAACATTTTTATTCAGCAAATTTTTGGATCCTTACGTAGGCAAATTAATATCCAATAGCCTTATATTGCTTCTTGTCAATACTATCATCATCACGGTTTTTATACTCATTTTTGCAGAATTTATACCAAAAACAATCTTTAGAGCTTATGCAAATGAGACAATTACCGCATTAGTATTCCCTATATATTTTTTCCATATATTATTAAAAATACCCACTATTATCTTTACAAACATATCTACTTTTCTCCTCAAATATATTTTTAAGACTAAGATAGCAGACAATGACATTCAGCTAACGAGAATAGATTTGGAAAACTTTGTAGACAATAACATTTCTGAAGATGATGACATCGAAAAAGAGATGTTCCAAAACGTCCTCAATCTCAACCAAGTAAAAGTCAAGGAGGTAATGGTGCCAAGACCGGAAATAATAACTATTGACAAAACTGCTACCAGAGAAGAATTGATAAAGACATTTAACAAATCAAAGCATTCAAGAATTATCGTAATCGATGATACCATTGAAAATGTCCTTGGGTATATCCATCATCAACAATTGATAATGGAAAATTTCAAAATAGTAGGAGAAGCGATTATGCCAATTACATTTATTGCAGAAACGATGAATGTAAGAGACCTTATGTTGAGATTTATTAAAGATTCGCAAAACCTGACTATAATTGTCGATGAATATGGTAGTGTATCGGGACTAGTCACTCTAGAAGATTTGATTGAAGAGATATTTGGCGAAATCCAAGATGAATACGATAGGGAAGATGCAATTGAAAAAGATTTGGGTAACAATGAATATATTTTCTCAGGAAGGCTGGAGATAGACTATATCAACGAAAACTATGGATTGCACCTTGATGACGAAGAATACAACACGCTTTCCGGTTTGATAGTAATGACTTTTGGGTCAATACCAAAGAACGGTGATGAATTTGAGTTAGGCGATTATATATTCAAAATTCTAAAAGTTGGTAAAAAGAAAGTCGATCTTGTAAAAATTATCAGATTAAATCATGAAGACCGAGATTCGAACGAAGAATAATTCTCATTATCCAAAAGAGCATAATTTTGCTATTTACCATATTCACTATTAGTAACAAAGCTATCATCGCTCAATGCTAAAAGAAATGCTTTCAATTGAGATTTTTCTTTGCTAGTCAGATGTACTCCTCCTTTGTAAGCGCTTTTCATCAATGGGTCAATGCTCTTAGAAAATACCAACCCTTCACTATAGTGAGCTATAACTTCATCCAATGTAGCAAAACGACCATCATGCATATAAGGAGCAGAAAACTTAAGATTTCGTAAAGAAGGCGTTTTAAATTTACCTCTATCTCCCGGATTTCCTGTTACTTCCTCCAGTCCAATATCCACAATAACCGAGTCCAACCCGTTGTTGTGAAAACTATTGTCAGTCCACAAAGGATTCTCAATACTACCATGGCAATGAAAACAATCGCCTTTTTCTTCTGATACAAATATAGTATAGCCCATTCTTTCGTCAAAAGTCAATTCTTCTTTTCCTAAGAGGTATCTGTCAAATTTGGAATTGGCTGAAACAATAGTCCTTTCAAATTGAGCTATTGCTTTAACCGTTAATTCTTTCGTTATTATATCCGTCCCAAATGCTTTTTTAAACAATGTCAAATACTCTTCACTTCCTTTCAATGACTCAACAGCTTTTTTCCAAGAATTATGCATTTCAATAGGATTCTCAACCGGCCCTTCAGCTTGATTTTCTATATCAAATGCTCTACCATCCCAAAAAAACTTTTCTCTATAGTTATAAGCTAAATTAAAAATGGGCATTGCATTTCTAGTTCCCTCTTTTTTATCTATTCCAATACTAAATCTTCTGTTTTCTGCAAATGCATTTGCTTGATTGTGACATCCTGTACAAGATTGTGAGCCATCACCTGACAAGATTGGATCAAAAAACAATTTTTTACCCAATGCTATACCCTCTTCTGTTAAAGGATTATCTACAGGAATAAGGGGAGGCAATATCTTATCTTTAAATATCTCAGGCATCTCAAGAGTCACCGGGGTAGGTTTATATATAGTTTCATCTGTAGACATATCATTTCCACAAGAAACAAAAAACAAACCTAAAATAAAAAGGAACAGAATTTTTCTCATAATGAAACTACTTGATTTTTATTATAACGCCATCAGAATACCCTTTATTATTTGAAATATCTTGATCTTTGCTATTCGACTCCCCAACTACAATGAGTGAATAATCGTTTAATTCAACAACATCATTGGCGATATCGAAGCCTTTTCCTCCAATTATTTTATTCCATATTATCTCTCCGTTTGTGTCAATTTTGAATACCCAAATGTCATTTTGACCTTTATTCTCATCCAAGTCTTTATCCCTACTTCTCGAGTTTCCTGATATCACATAATCTCCTTTTTTTGTCATACAACCTGAAACAGCTGAATCAAAAGCACTACCGCCATAAGTTTTTTGCCAAACTATTTGACCTTGTGCATCAATTTTCAATATCCAAATATCCGAATATCCTTTATTAACAATACCACTTCCAGTCAGACTAAAAGTATTTCCTATCAGCAAAAAATTGTTGTTTTCAACCGGTAAAATACGATAACAATCATCAATTTCAGAACCTCCGTACGATTTTTCCCACAGTAACTTTCCTGCTTTTGATAGTTTAACCAACCAATAATCATAACTACCATTAGGTTTTGATATGTCAAAATCCTCGCTTTCAGAAGTGCCTGCTATCAAGAATCCGTCATCTGCTGATTGAACAACATCATAAGCTCTGTCATTATTTGAGCCTCCAAAATATCTACGCCATTCCAGATTACCATTTTCATCAAGTTTCAATGCCCATATATCCCCAACTCCATGCTGCCTCATCATTAAATCATTTCCTTTACCTCCTGAAGCTGTAACATCAATGTACCCACATACCAACAAACCTCCTTCCTTTGTCTCAATTACAGATAACCCTTCCTCATCTCCTTCAAAACCATAAGTTTTAGTCCAAATAATATCACCAATTGCATTAATTTTCACCACCCAAATATCTTTTTGTCCATGATTAACTTCTAAATCAATATCATTACTTTTAGAATAGCCTACCATGACAAAACCACCGTCATTGACCTGAATGACTCTAGATGCTATTTCCTCCTTAGTACCCCCGTAATTCATACTCCATTCCAAACTAATTTTGTTATCGTACTTCAATAACCAAAAATCATTTCCACCTTTAAAATCGTCAATATCTCCATTATTACTTTGAGTAAATCCCACACATACAAATCCGCCATCATTGGTTTTTGCAATACTAACTAGTGATTCATTTAATGCACCACCAACATTGATAACTGTATCCAAAACACCATTAAAAGGGTTGTGTGGATCAGTTATAGTTATTGGTTTAGAAATAGTATTGGGATTATCTATCGCAGTTGTCTCTTCACAATCTGTCAAGCCATCACCATCTGTATCAATCAATGAAAAGACAGAATTAAAATCACTACAATCATTGCTCTCTATTGACTTCTCACTACAACTAGTCAAAACAAAAATCAAACTTATAAAATAAATAAGGGACTTACACATCTATCTTTGCTTTACAAATTTTGCAAATGTATTATCAAACTTGATTATATATGTTCCGGTATTTAAACCTTTAATATCAATCCTAATATCATTATTGTTCCCTTCTACCATAATATTAGACATCTTTTTTCCAACAATATCAAATATCTCAACCTTTGAAGACACACCATTAAATGACTCTATATTAATAAAATCATTTGCCGGATTTGGGTATATTTTATTCAAATCATTAGACAATTTATTCAAAGACGAACTACTTTCATTTGATTTCTTCACTATAAAAAGTCCTTTATTGATATCGCTTATAATTATTGTTCCACTTTCAAAAAAGGGGTACACACTCCATGCTCCGTCAAATCTAGGCAAATCATCTTTAGGATAGGTATCAAAAAAAGCCAATTCTTTCATCATTGAATTAATCGAATCTGACTCAGATATCTGTTTTATATCGATAATCCTGATACCTGCTCTATAATTTGCCACATATAGTTCATCACCAACCACATAATTATTGTGGTCAATCGCAGTTGTTTTTCCAAGATACTCTGTTTTAAAAATAGGATTGTCCAAGTCTGAAATATCAAAAACAATATTCCTCGTATTATTGCCATATTTTTGTTCATCCAATTCATCATTTACAAACAAAAATTGCTGAGTATCATTCATCCAAAGTTGATGAGTATAGCGTACCAATGGATATGAAAACTGCGAAATTATTCGTGGACTATCTTTATCCGTGACATCTATTACAACAATATAGCTAGCATTAGCTCCAAAGAATATTTCTCTCCCCTGATAATCCTTATCCGGGCCTTTATAGATCACCACTTGAGCATCATGAGTATATCCGGCATCGCTAAACCCACCCTCAGCAATAGGATTTAATGGATCTTTTACATTGATAAACTCCATGCCTCCACCATACACATTTGCACCTACTATATACGCATATCCTGTCTCTTCATTAATCACAATATTATGCGCCCCACCAAAACTATTTTCATGGGCATCTTCGATAAATTCAACAGGCATATTTTCGAGTTCAACATTTCTCAATTTAGTCAAATCAAAAACTTGCATTCCGTGATTTAAGGCTTCACTTACTATAAAAGCATAATTTTTATACACTTTTATATCTCTCCAAATGCTATTGCCTGTATGACTATTTAGTTTACCAACGTATCTAGGATGAATTGGATCTGTCACATCTACAAATGCAGTATTGGCAGAATTACCGTAAAGAGCATATTCTTTTCCCGTCAAAGAATCTGTCCAACCCCAACAATCATTTCCCCTACTTGCCTTGAACAAGTCATTTGGCATATATGATAAAAGGTCAATCCCATCACATGGGTAATCTCCGGCAAATCCATTTTTGCAAAAAGTTTGAGAATTAGCGAAAAGAGCAAACAAAACAAATGGAACAAACAGTTTCTTCATAATTTATTGTGTTACAATCGTGATTAATTTAATATAGTCCAAATATTGTCTTTTTAGTGTCTGTCCACAAAGTTATCAAAATTTAAAAAACAAACACTTAAAAGACATACACTAGATAAACCTAACATAAAAATAGAAGGTTTTGTGCAAAAAACATCCTGTTTTCTTGAAATTTAGTGCCGGGTCAATATGTCTTTTGCCAAACCAAATTTCGTGCTTTTTGCAAAACAATTAAATAATTTGCTAGCTAAAACCAATATTATCAGTTAATCGTCCTCGTAAGATGTCGGCATTGGCTATCTAAGGAGAAAAAGCATTAAAACTTATAAATAATATATCGCTTTAAATCATTCGCTTTCAAATAGCCCAAAAACCAATGATAATAATTACATTTGTGCAAATTTTGAAAAACCTTTTGAACAATAATTTAATTTAATGGTTAGAAGTAAGTAATTCTTAGTGATTACAAAGAACAAATTAAACTCACAATATATACTAATAAATGGGAATATTAACAACTACATTGCAAGTCATTCTTAGTCTTAGCCTTTTAGTAATACTACATGAAGGAGGGCATTTTGCGGCAGCAAAATTTTTTAAAACAAAAGTTGAAAAGTTTTATTTATTTTTCAATCCTTGGTTTTCTGTTTTCAAATTCAAGAAAGGAGAAACAGAATATGGCCTAGGCTGGCTTCCATTTGGAGGGTATGTAAAGATAGCCGGTATGATAGACGAGAGTTTTGACAAAGAACAACTAAAAGGCGAAGTTCAACCGTGGGAGTTTAGAGCTAAACCAACATGGCAAAGGCTTATAATTATGCTTGGAGGAATTATAGTAAACATTATTTTGGGAGTAGTCATTTTTATTGGTTTGACCTTCCATTACGGTAGTTCATATATACCAAACGAAAGCGTAAGCTATGGAATTACTGTAGATAGCGTGGGTCAAGTAATAGGATTGCGTGATGGGGATAAAATATTGAGTATTGGAGAGAAGAAATTTGAAAAATTTGACCGTGGCAAATTTGTAACATCGATTATCCTAGATGATATCAATACGATAAATGTTGAGAGAAATGGCAAACCATATCAAATACAGCTACCGGAAGATGCTCCATCAATTTTGGTAAAAGCAAAAGATAATTTTATTTTTACATACAGGTTACCATTTACAATTCAATCCATTTCAAAGGATAGCCCGGCAGAAAAATCAGGTTTAAAAATTGGTGATAGAATCATTAAGGTCAATAATAAGACTACTTCATGGGAAAATGAAGCTAGAGAAAGTATAAAAAACAATCCCAATTCAGATATAACGGTTACTGTATTAAGAGACAATACCGATACTGTAACATTAAAAGCCAGTTTAGGAGATGATAGCCTACTTGGCGTCATGCCTTATGGCCCTGAACACTATTTTGATATCAAATACGATAAATATTCATTAGCCGAATCCATACCAATAGGAATCAAAAGATCTTGGAATTTTATAGCAGGTCAAGTTAAAGCATTTGGGAAGATCTTTACGGGTAAGCTGGCAGCAAAAGATAGTGTTGGTAGTGTGATATCAATGGGGAAGATGTTTGGCGACACTTGGAATGCCCAAAGATTTTGGACTATGACCGGAATGCTATCACTTTTGTTAGCTTTTTTAAATCTTTTACCTATACCAGGGCTTGACGGTGGACATGCGGTTTTTGTAATTTATGAAATGATTACACGGAGAAAACCAAGCGACAAAGTGGTAGAAATAGCGACTACGATAGGATTTTTCTTATTGGTAGCCTTGATGATATTTGCATTAGGCAATGATATAAGGAAATTATTTTAAATAAATTTTGCTTTAATAATAATTGTTATTACCTTTGCATTCCTTTTGAGAAGTCAAGAGATAAAATATATGCCGAAGTGGCGGAATTGGTAGACGCGCTGGACTCAAAATCCAGTGGTAGCAATATCGTGTGGGTTCGATTCCCACCTTCGGTACTGTGAATAAGGTCACAAATAAGACAGAGCTTGTAAACGTACAAGCTCTATTTTTTTTTATACCAACCCGTTATTGAGATAGTGAAATAGACGATGAGTTAGCTTTTGATTTATCCAATGATAATACCTTTGTATTACTTGATATAATCCTTAGTAACCCTCAGGCTATTGTTATATTTTTCGGAGCAAAAGAAGTTGAAATCAAACTTCTTTTCAATCAATATCTTTATGACAATTCGGTATCTGTACAAGAAATCATCTTTTATTGCGTTAATCATTTAAAATGATAATACCTTATATTTGAAAAATAAAATACTTTTAAATTAATTGAAAATAATAGACAAATATATTGTCAAGAGTTTCCTCTCTCCTTACATCATATCATTCATGGTAGCAGAGTTTGTATTGGTCATGCAATTTATGTGGAAATACATAGATGAATTTGCCGGTAAAGGCTTCTCCACTTTTGATTTTGTCCAACTTATATTTTATTACAGCATAGCACTTATCCCCATGGCTGTCCCGATTACCATCCTTATCTCTTCAGTAATGGTTTATGGAAATC
Organism: Saprospiraceae bacterium; assembly: GCA_026986005.1. Lineage (GTDB taxonomy): Bacteria > Bacteroidota > Bacteroidia > Chitinophagales > Saprospiraceae > JADJGA01. The sequence continues at coordinate 68,352 of JALSPK010000186.1, read as the reverse complement.
TATCAGAAAAATACGAACAATCAAGCATGAAGTCTGCTGGCATTTCACTACTTAGAATTATGAGCCCCGGATTATTTATAGCAATTTTAACATTCTTTTTTTCATTGTCTGTCTCTAATTATTTCAGACCTAAAGCTCAATATCAATTTCTCAAATTATTTAATGAGATACGTAAGAAAAAGCCAACGTTGAACATACAAGAGAAAATATTTAACAAAGACTTCCACGGTTATGCGATTCAAGTTGATAAAAAGCATAAAAACGGAGAAGATCTGGAAGACATAAAGCTTTATGATGTATTGGATAGAAGCAATGAAAAATATAATATAACTACGGCAAAAAAAGGAAGAATATTCACTACCAAAGATGGCGATTATTTTATCATGAAACTATTTGATGGTTATCAATATATAGAAAAGAAAAAAAGGAACACAAGCAAAAAGAGTAACAAGACCTATCCCCTAATGCGAACACATTTTGACACATTAACAAAGGTTTTTGATATGTCCGAATTTAACAAAAAAGGCTCCAGTCATTTTTTCAGCAAAAGAAAAGATTTATTAAATTCTCTTCAATTAATGACTGAGATAGATAGTGTAGCAAATAAAATAAAACGCAAGAAGAGAAGACTTCAGCCAAAATTTCAATATATTTTTAATGATAATTCTAACGAGTCCAAGCAATATATTACGAAAAACAACATCTCTCATGAGAATAAAATAATTAACGAGACAAAAAAAATAAAAGCAATAACTCACTATTCAATAAAAAAGATAAAAGGAAACACGAAGAAAAAGAAGAAGGCAAAAAAGAAAAAAAACTATTGTAAACAGATTGACACCTTGAATATCGCCGGATTAAATTCTTTTATTGAATCATTTGGAGAAAAAGATAAGGAAAATTTAATCTATTCAACATCTGAAACTATAGACTATGATAAAAACAATCTTTCTAGCATTGTCTCTTCCATTAAGAGCTATCAAAGGAGAAAAGACTATTGGGTCTTGGCTCTACACCAACAATACAGTTGGGCTCTTGTATGTATTGTCTTTTTATTTATCGGTGCGCCTCTTGGCTCTATTATCAGAAAAGGCGGTTATGGGTATCCGGTATTAGTCGCAATCCTCTTTTTTACTTTCTTTATATTATTAAGCATTTCAGGGGACAAATTCAATAAAAACATGATGTTTAACCCTATTTTCAACGCATGGATACCGGTTATTGTATTATTACCTATAAGCATATTTGTCACATTCAAAGCTTTGACAGGGGCTAAGATCCTTGACATAAACAACTTAAAACAAAATTTAATAACTTTTTACAAAAAACGAGGGGCAAGTGAAGAAGTTAATTAGAGCAATTGTAGATTCAAAAATATATTTCATTCTATTTTTATTTTTTTTTAGCATTGGTATATTTTTTATTTTACGTTATGACAAAGCGTTTTTATTGAAACATCTGGATACGATAAGGTTTGAATTCGCAAATATCTTTTTCGTGCAAATAACAAAGATTGGAGAGTATTACACTTTTGTTTTCTTCTTCTTTTATTTCTTGTATAAAAAATCCAGAGTTTCTTTTTCTATTCTATTTCTAGGAGTTACAATGCCATTAATATCTTACCTACTAAAGCAATATTTCAAGCACCCCAGACCATTGACTTACTTTCTTGAAACTGTGGACAAGTTTCCTGTTCATCTTATTGATGGAGTTCATTACCACTCAGGACATAATAGTTTTCCTTCCGGTCATACTATGGCAGCATTTTCGATTTTCACTCTACTAGCTTTGTATTCAACAAACAAATTTTTGCAGTTATCATATTTTCTTTTAGCCTTGCTTGTAGGTTTATCACGAATTTATCTTGTTCAGCATTTTCTGGAAGATGTTCTTTTTGGAGCATCAATAGGCATGCTTTTAGGAATACTGTCATTTTATATATTTAGCATTTTACTCAAAGACAAGAAAAAGCCTGACATCTCGTAATCTCTACATTAAAAAAGTAGTAATATCGTGAAGGAGCGCCAAATATTGAGTCTTGCATTACCCTTAGGGAGGAAACTATTTAGTGCATGTATATAAAGTCGTCAAAATTTAAAAATAATCTTTATTTTTCAATAATTAAGCACTTTATAGACAGACACTATTTATAAAATCAGAGTAGCTGATAAAAAAAAGGTGCCGGCTCATTCAAGCCAGCACCTTACTTTATTGATTTATCCTGAAAAATTATTTCTTGATAACAATCATTTTCTTAAATGTAAGCTTATTATCAGATTTTAACCGTAGATAATATGTTGCAGGCTTCAACTGCCTTACATCCACATTAACTTCGTAATTTCCAATTCCAAAGTCTTCATTCACAACGTTTGAAAGTACGATCTTACCTGTGACATCAAATAAATCCATTTTAACATTTGATTTATTAACAATGCTAAATTTGACTGAAGCTTCATTAGAAACAGGGTTAGGATAGATCTCAACCAAATCTTCTTTTGTCTTATTACTAACAAAAACAGCAGATTTATTACTAAATGTTTCTAAACCGTCAAAATCAACAGCAACAACTCTATAATAATAAACACCATTGTCAAATTCACCTTTATCATCAAAAATATATTTGGATTTTTTCTTATCTGTAATAGATATTTCACCAATATTTTCAAATCTAAAGTCACCTTCATAAGCCTTTTGAACAATAAATTTCTCAACGTTCAATTCATTTGAAATAACCCAGGCTACTTCAACATAAGATTTTTTCCATTGAGCACCCAACTGAACAAAATCAAGTGGAAGTGTACCTTGTGTCAAACCGGCATCTACATATTTTTTCTCTTGTTCAGGAACAAGACCAAATAATTCAGTAGTACCATAGCCATAATCACCGGTAACATCACTATCTATTTCTTCATCACCTTGATTAGAAGGAGTAAACGTATTATTACTACCCGACGCCAAATTGAATTTTATATAATAATCTTCAGCTTGTAGATAATCAAAATCATAACTACCGTCATTTTGAGTAACTTTACTATCTTGTACAACACCATTAATATCGTATATTTCAACATTAACTCCAGGAACTCCAGCTTCTTCAGGATCTCTAAGTCCATTAGCATTATCATCCATCCAGACCATACTGCTATTTACTTTAGCTTGTTCTGTATATCCGGCATCCAATGTAAGATCGCCCGCAGTACCTGAAACTAGATAAAAAGTATTAGTAGTACCAAAACCATGAGCTCTTGTAATATCGCTATCCTTGGTATTATCTCCACCCCTATGAGGTTGTACAGGTACAATTCCTGAAGGAGGTGTTACAAATTCAAGATAGTATTTTCCAGGATTAGTACAGAAGTGATAGTACCCGTCTCCACAAACACTATTTTCATCAATAGTAGTGAAATCTATATCCCATAGCACCCATGCGCCATCAGTAAATCTATATAATTTCACTTTTAATCCATTCACACCATTTTCTATTCCTTCATCAAATACGTTATTCCTAATATAATCCAACCAAACTAAATCACCAACCTCAACACAAAGATATGCACCTGCATCGATATCCAATTGTTCTTCATTGGCTTCTACCTCAAAACACTCTGTTGTTCCAAATCCATTAGTACCATCCACATCACTATCGACATTATCGTTTGTGCCACGATTTTCAAGTGTAAATAAATAATCTCCGGGCAATTTAAACCTGACAAAATAATTGCCCGGTATCACCATATCAAACAGATATGCACCATTAGCATCTGTCGTATCAAACTGAATAGCAATTCCGGAATTAGGATCACAGTTGTGCAATTCAACAATAACACCACCTATTCCGGGTTCTCCCGGATCTTGTATGCCGTCTCCATCTTTATCTTCCCAAACAAAATCACCAACTTTACCTACCACATCTACAGAAGCAGGATCATGATCATCCATATCTTCATTAGGCGTTCTATTGTATCCCACACCTAAGACTTCATTATCCCATGGATCTCCAACTTTCACTGTTCTTTCGTAAGGTGTATCTGAAGCAAAATCACTATCTGCATCATCCGTCAATAACAAATCAGCCAAATCCACAGCACTTGCAATTTCTGCATAATGTGTCCAGTCTGAAATTTGAGTTCCCAACTGTACCATTAACTTAATAGGTAATTCAAAACTGTCTCTTGGCGCTAATGGCCCGCTAAATGTGTATTGCGCTGTATTAGCATTAAACATTGACCAGCCCGGATTTGTTGCTCCTGATATAAAAGAGTATCCAGGACTTATATAGTCAAAAATCTTAATATCTTTCAAAGAATCATTTCCTTGATTATACACTGTAATAGTAAATGCTGCGATATCACCGGGAGCAAAAGGCCCTCTATCATCGGCAATTATTTTCAATGCAAGATCAGCAACGGTCACAATAGCAATATCATGATCATCATCGTCCAAAGATTCAGGAGATTGAATAGCATCATCAACTACCAAATCATTGTAAGGATCTGTATCAAAATGACTATCAATATCATCATTACTTCTGTTAGCTCCTGTTCCGTCTTCAGCATAAGTAATTTCAGCATAATTTTTCCATGAAAGTTCCCAATTGTCATTGTGACAATCCCAAACAGTCATAAACACATGTAATATCGCACTTGAACCAGGTGTAATAGTATTAGAATAAGTATAAGTTGCTGTCCTACTTCCTGAATTGTATGTCCAATCTGGATTAGCAGCAACATCAAAATCAAAACCGCATGGGATGGCCTCTTCTTCTATTTTAATTGTCTTTGCATCAGTATTACCTTGGTTAAATATTTCTATTTCAAAATCAACAGTCTGACCGTAATCAAATTTAGGCCCAACTGTAGCTATTTTCTTTCTCAGAGCTAGATCAAAAATCTCAATTCCTGCTGGATCATGATCATCTTCATCCTCCGCTTCACTTATAAATTGACCATCAAGTTTATCGTCATTAGCATCGCCGGGCTTGACATCTCTTTCATGTTGAGCATCCGATCCTGGGTTACTATCAGCATCAATATTGTGCAATCCGTCAGGATTGTCAGCAGAAGCTATTTCAGCATAATTAATCCAATTATCAAGACCACCGTCTGTTCTCTCCAATGTAAGCACTATATTTACAGAAGTAGAATTGTCAGGATTCAACTGCCCCGGCAAATTGTAAGTTGCCAATCCTGCAGCATAAGACCAGCCTGGATTCAGACCAGCATTAAATGAATATCCCAAAGCGATATAGTCATTCAATACTATTTGGTTCGCAATTTGATTTCCTTGATTAAACACCTCAATTTTAAAGGTTATATTATCGCCATAACTATATGGACCACCAGTAACTACTGTTTTCTTCAAGGCAAGATCAAATACTTTAGGTGTAGCCAAATCAGCATCATCTTCTACTTGAGGATATCCGTGAGTTGGCCCATTTTTACCATCACCACCAACAAAATCAGGATTATCCAAACCTGGATCATTGTTTTTAATATCATCATTGGTCGAATCAAAATCATTACCTGTTTGATCATTACCTGTGGCGTCAGCAAATTTTGAAATTTCTGCTCCATTCTCCCAATCATCACCATTTTCATAACTATCAGTTAGTATCAGGTTAATAAATTTGCTAATTGTATCACCCGGATTTAACATATTAGAAACAACAGTTTTTGCCACTCCTGTATTTGAATCATAAGTCCAGTCAGGGTTTATATCAGCTTTAAATATATAACCAGATGGGATATAATCTGTAACTTCTTGATTTGAAGTGACAATACTACCTTGATTGTATAATTTAATCTCAAAATGAATAGTATCACCATAGTAATGTGGGTACAAATCGTCATATGACTTTGTCAGAGCTAAATCAAAAATCTCAAGTCCTGCAGGATCGTGATCATCTTGATCTTCTCCAAAACCTACACCACGTGTCAAGACGTTATTATCGTTAGAGTCTCCTAATTCAACAGATCTTTCTGCCGGAGTATCTGATCCCAACTGTGAGTCCATATCCCACCCTGTTCTGTCTTGCAAAAATTTATTCAAAACATGATTCACTTCAAAATAATTAACCCAATCCTTTTCACCACCGGAAGTCATTACCATCTTCAAAGTCATAAAAATATCAAAACTATCACATTGAGGAATAGAATCCATTATTGTGTAAGTGGTATCTGCACTATTCCAACCAGGGTTTAAAGCCCAATCAATTTGATACCCGGCAGGTATATAGCCTTGAATTTCCGGTTGAGTAATAGTATCGTTTCCTTGATTATAAACTCTAATTCTAAACTGTTGATCCTGTCCATAAAAATATGGAGCTGACGTTGTCAATTCCGCCTTGACAGCAACATCAATTATTTCAAGTTTTGCGGGGTCACTATCATCCTCATCTGTAATACCATCATGATTGTAATCATGACCGTCATCATCAACATGATTATCTTCAGGTGTATTAGGAGTGCCACCGATATCATTATCTTCAATATAATCCGGCGTACTATCAAAATCAGTAGGTACAACATAAAGATTTTCATCTCTAAATTCAAAAATCTCAGAGTTATTAGTGTAAGCATCACCACATTTATTATCCACAAGTTGTACTACATAATAAAGAGACAAAACGACAGAATCACCAGGATTCAAAGCTTGCGAAATTGTAGCATGTGAATTACCCGTATTACTATCACTATGCCATAAAGGGAAATTTGTTGAAGAATACAAAAGACCGGCAGGATTGTAATCTACGACTTGAATCTCTCTCGCCAATTTATTACCTTGATTGAAAACAGTAACCTTAAATTCAACCGTATCTCCGTGGAAATAAGGTCCAGGGGTAACAATTTCTTTTTTCAAAGCCAAATCATATACCCATATACCGGCAGGATCATGATCATCCTCTTTCCCACCTTTATCAATAGCAAAAATATTATCGTCATCCATATCTCCGGGTTTCACAGATTGCTCAGTAGGCGTATTTGAATCAGGAGTACTATCAGGATCAAGATAGACAAAATTGGGATCTGTAGCATTATCAGCATCTGATATCTCTGCATAATTAATCCAATGATCATCACCACCATGAGTACCAACCATAACAAGTTTTAGGGCAACAACAGCACTATCTTTAGCGGCAATTGTTCCACCATATGTATAATTCAAATTAGTAAATATATTACCATTCCAACCAGGATTCAATGAAGGATCAAAATAAAATCCTATGGGTTCATAATCTTTAATATCAACATTTGTAGCATCATCATTACCTTGATTATAAATAGTTATATTGAAAGTTAATGTGTCACCGTAATGTGGATCAGTATCCAGCAATGTCTTTTTTAAAGCTAAATCAAAAACATGCATTCTCGCAGGGTCTTCATCATCTTCCTCTTGTACATATCCATTACCGGGTCCGTTTTTACCATCACCTGTCAACATATCATCTTCCACTGTATCAGGTGTACCACCAGCATCATTAGAGAAGTCATCATCATAAGTACTATCAAAATCATCATTGCTCATGTCAGTGCCATTTATATCTTCAGCATAAGATATTTCAGCAACATTATTCCATGAATCGCCTGGCTCAATACATTGTTTCACTACTAAGTTCAATATAACATCTACTGAAGCACCCGGAGCCAAAGCTTGGGTTAGTGTATATTCTACTGTATTAGTTAAGGCATTTTCTACCCAACCGGGGTTATTCGCTAAAATAAAATCATATCCGCATTTAATTTTATCTGTAATCTTTATATTTTTAGCTTCTATGCTTCCCTGATTAAACACCGTCATTTTAAACGGTATAATATCACCATACTCAAATGGATAATAAATGGAATTTATTGTTTTTCGCAAAGCTAAATCAAATAGCTCTATCCCCGCCGGATCATGATCATCTTCATCTTCATTCAAATATGGACCTTTAACCCAAATTGCATCATCATCAGTACTACCCAATTCAATCGCTAACTCAGAAGGATTATTTGAACCCAGATCTGAATCCAAATCCCATCCTGATCTATCGCCTCCCGTAGTCGAACTCATATTAGTCACCTCTGCGTAGTGCACCCAATCTTTTTCGCCACCGGAAGTCATTTTTGTTTTAAATGTTGCTTCCACAAATGCTGTATCTCCTGGATTAAAAACCAAATTGCCAAAATCATAAGTTAGTGTATTACCTACTACATTCCATCCCGTAGCAGTAGTAACGTCATAACCAGCCGGAAGATAATCTGCAATTTTAACACCACTCACAGCCATATTTCCTTGATTGTACACAATAAATTTAAATGTTAGATCTTGCCCATACATAAACGGTCCTGCTGTTGTCAAAATATTTTTGATTGCCAAATCATACACATCAGGTAGAGCAGGATCACTATCATCTTCGTCTGTTAATGCATTGGTGTCTCCCGGATTTCCCGTTCCATTTCCTAAAACACTATCGTCACTAGCTGATCTGTATTTGCCCCCTGCATCATTTGTATTATCTTCATCCATTTCACTATCAACATCAGAAATAATATAATTCAAACTCAAATCTTTAGTGCTTTTAATTTCAACCACATTTACATAAGAATCAAATTTATTGTCAACAGGCAATATTTTCAAATAAATAAATTTTTCTATTGAATCTCCTGTATTCAATATATCTGAAATAGTCATCGCAGCTTTACTGTGGGTCGGGTCATACACCCAATCAGGAAAACTAGTCGTAGAAAATGCATATCCCGAAGGAATAAAATCTACTAATTCAATATCCCTTGTACTGATACCCCCTTGATTGTATACTTTAATTGAAAACTGTATATCATCTCCTGCATGATAAGGTCCGGGTGTTATAACGGTATGTTTTACTGCTAAATCCAAAAAATTAGCAATTCCCGGATCATGGTCATCTTGATAACCATTTGCACCAGTCCTCCATTCATCATCATCAAACATAGAACCTGGTAACACTTCCCTTTCGGAAGTAGAATTAGAATTCATCTCACTATCAGAATCATCAAAATCATTAAGAGCATTACCTCCCTCATCATTAGCAGCAGCTATTTCTCCATAATTTACATATTCTGTATGGTCAGACACTACATCCACCATCTTAAGATTAAGATCAATTGTTGTACTAGCTCCCGGAGCCAATAATAGTGGGATTGTATTTTCAACATTACTACCTACAACATTCCATCCCAAGCCCACATTGTCCCCTGCACTATACTGATAACCTGAAGGTAAATAATCCTTAATCAGAATATCTTTCACCGGTACTGTTCCTTGATTATATATTGTAAAATGAAAAGCAAACAAATCACCATAATTTACAAGAGCTCCAACATCGGTTGTTTTGACTAAAGCTAAATCAAAAATTCTAGCGTAACCCGGATCTTGATTATCTTCATCAGTATTAGGGTCACTTCCTCCGACTGAACCGGTTCCATCACCGTCGATTGCGTCATCTGCTGCACTACCGGGCTTACCGCCGGCATCATTGGAATAATCCTCATCAAAAGTACCGTCAACATCAGCCATAGGATTATTTGAATTATCTTCAGCACTTACAATCTCTGCATAATTTGCCCATTCACTTTGGGTTTGAGCAGGATTCAACTTAAGTACAATGCTTTTTGTCTCATGAGCACCGGGAGCAATTGGCCCGGCAAATGTAAATTTCCAATTTCCTGAAACTGCATCAAAAACCCATCCCGGATTATTAGCAGAATCAAAAGTATAACCGGGAAGTGTATAATTTGCTACAACGACATTTGTTGCATCCATACTACCTTGATTGTATACAGTAATATCAAAATTAACATTCGTTCCATAATCAGGATAGACATTTCCTGTCACACTTTTTAATGCTAAATCGAAAATATCAAAACGGTAAGTCACCCAATCCGTATCATTATTTGTATGATTATCAGGGTCATTTAGGGATAATTCATTAATCCCATTAAAAAATTGAAAAAGTTCAATTTTATTTTTCCAAGCATCAACACCTCCTGAGTTCCCAACAATAGTAAGAACAATACTATAATCTTTTGTTCCTCCTGAAACAGGAATAAAATCATTGGAAGAGGCTTCCAATACCCCACCACCAAGGTCAATCCAAGTTAGAGAATTATCAGCTTGATAAAACTTTAGTCCAGCCGGTAAATAATCACGCAAAACTACCCTGTCAATATCATAAGGTGCAATACTATTGTTTGTTACCCTAAAATTATAAGTAATTTTCTGCCCATAAGAATATGGTCCGGTTGCAGGTGATACCGACAATAAACTAATATCAGCATCAATTTGTGAAAATCCATATTGTAATCCCATTATTAAAAATAGTAAAACAATACCAACTTTCTTAAAATTGTAAATTGTAGTTTTCATTTGAGACAATTTTATTAAAGTTAAAAAATAAGAATTTCAAAATAAGACGCAAAAGTAAACCTAATACTTTGTGACAAGTACTATCAAATAAATTGCATTAAATCAACTTATTGCATTTTTGTTTACCGATAATGAGGGATGTTAAAAACGTCGAATCCTTCAAAAAGAACCCAAACTTAAGGGCAAATATATTATACTTTTTTATAATATGAAAATTTTTAACAATATTTTTTCAAAAAACTTAAAAAAAATTTATTCTTTGTGCAATAAATAAAGTTCAAATATTTGGAAAATAGCAAAATCTTGCGCAATTTTGTTGCTAAAATAAAACACATATATGGTTAATAAAGTAATCCTCATAGGTAATCTTGGAAAAGACCCTGAAATAAAACGTTTTGACAATGGTGGTATAATCGCAAGATTTCCGTTAGCCACTAATGAAAATTATTTGGACAAAACCGGAGAGTGGCAAACCATAACAGATTGGCACAATATAGTATTGCGAGGAAAAACAGCAGAACGAGCAGAAAAGTATCTTCATAAAGGGAACACTATATTTATAGAAGGTAAAATAAGAACCAGAAAGTGGCAAGATGCTAATGGTAATGATCATTATACAACTGAAATAATTGCGATGTCATACAGATCTATTGGCAATAGGAGAGACCATGAAGAAACTTCTTCATCAAATTCGGACACTTCTACTGAAAATAGTGTAGAAACAAAAAAAGACAATTCTGTTGACGATCTACCTTTTTAAAAACATCCTCTAATGGAAACAGACTTAGAGCCTCCTAGTGCCTTTTTATTCTCTTGTATAGTATTAGCTGTATCGATAGATATGGGTTTAGTATCTGCTTTAATGGTTTTGATTATACTGATCACCCTATCAGCCATGATTTCCGGATCGGAAATTGCGTATTTTTCGTTATCTCCAGAGCAGTTACATAATCTTGAAAATGATTCGACAGCAGTAAGTAAAAAAATACTTTCTCTAAAAAATAAACCCAGGAAGTTGTTAGCAACAATACTGATAAGTAACAACTTTGTTAACATTGCTATAGTATTATTATCAGATTTTATATTAAATAATACATTAAATCAGGATATTTTAATCAATTGGGCTAAATCCTTGAAAAAATTATATATTATAAACACATTTAAAACTGAGACAATCTCTCATGCTATTAATTTCACCATCGCGGTGATTGGAGTTACCACTATTTTGGTGTTACTTGGTGAAATAATGCCGAAAATATATGCAAATGTCAATAATTTAAAATTAGCCCGAATAATGTCTACGCCATTAAATCTATTAATGATGATTTTTAATCCATTTAGCAATGTACTAGTAAAATGGACAAATTTGTTTGAAGACAAACTTGGAAAGACAAAAAAACAATCGAACAACTCCAGCAAAGACGATATTGAGGATGCTTTGGATTATACTATGAAACCGGAGGAGCAAGAGTTTGATCTATTAAAAAGTATAATAAAATTCAGCGATGTCTCTGTTAAGCAAATAATGAAACCTAGAAATGATGTCTTTGCAATTGATATTGACACGAGTTATGATTTAGTAATTCAAAAAATAAAAGAATCAGGGTTCTCCAGAATACCGATTTTCAAAGAAGAATTTGATGATTTGGAAGGAATTCTATATGCGAAAGATTTAATCTCACATCTGGATAAAGATACAAGTTTCAAGTGGCAAAACCTAATAAGAAAGACTATTCACTATATTCCTGAATCAAAAAAAATAAATGAACTATTAAAAGAGTTTCAAAGTTTAAAACTGCATATGGCAATCGTCGTAGATGAATACGGAGGAAATGCAGGACTAATCACCATGGAAGACATTATGGAAGAAATTCTAGGCGAAATTTTTGATGAATTCGATGAAGAATATGAAAACGAATCGAAAAAGATAAATGATAAAGAATTTATTTTTGAAGGAAAGACTTCCTTGATTGATTTTGCAAAATTATTTCATGAAAATATAGAGATTTTTAATGATATCAAAGGAGATTCAGATTCTTTAGCCGGATTAATGCTTGAAGTTGCCGGTGAAATCCCAAAAAAAGGTTTTGAATTTAAGTTGGGTAGATTTTTATTTATAGTTGATAGTGTTACTAACAGAAGAATAGAAAAAATAATTGTAAAAATAATGGAAAACAATGAAAACGATCTCTAGATTTTTAATTTTAATGTTTTTATTGCTAAACATAATTTCATGTTTTGATGATGACAAAACGATGATACCAAAACCAAGAACTTACCCCAAAGTGGTATTTCCAAAAAAAACATACAAAACATTCACTTCAAAAACTTGCAATTTCCAATTTGATTACCCTATATACGCCAAAGTGGTAAAAGAAACGAAGTTTTTGAAAGGAGAAACACCAAACGACTGCTGGTTCAATGTCATAATACCTAAATTCCATGGTCAAATATACTTGACTTACTACCCTATCAACAACCAAAAAGAGTTTGATAAGTATATTGTTAATTCCTTTGAACTAACGTCAGCCCATAATATTAAAGCAACCGGTCGCCAAGAAATACGTATCAAAAACAGATACAATTCTAGTGGCATCTTATTTAATGTAAAAGGAAATGTAGCATCGCAAACTCAATTTTTTCTGACTGATACTACAGCAAATTTTATAAGGGGCGCATTGTATTTTAACAATAAGGTGAATGTAGATTCGATGAAAATAATTCAAGAGTTTATTGAAAAAGACGTAAAACATCTAATCAGTACATTCAAATGGCTTGAATAGTCATTTATTATTTAAAAAATAAGTCTTAACAATTACAAAAAACAAAAATCCTTTGGTATATTTGCATGATGAATATCAACAAATACATACCTTCTTCTATTACAGCAGTAAATCTTGCATCAGGTTTTATTGCAATTTTACTTAATGACCCATTTATTAGCCCACTATTTATTTTATTTGGTTCTCTGTTGGATGTATTTGATGGTGCAGTAGCACGAAAACTCAAAGCTACATCTAGTTTTGGAGCTGAGCTGGATTCATTATCTGATGTTGTCACATTTGGTGTAGCTCCCGCATTTTTGTATTACCACCATGTACTATTTGCTTCACCAAGACTGTTAAGTATAATAGCAACAAGTATTTTAGCTATATTTGGAGCTCTACGGTTAGCTAAATTCAATATTGATACTGAAACTAAAAGCAATTTCAAAGGCATGCCCATTCCTTCGGTAGGCTTGTTTTTTGCGTTTTTGGTATATGAGAAACACGCCAATACGGTTTTAGACTTCACGCACAATCAATATATTTGGATTGTATTGCCTATCATATTCGCTTTTTTGATGGTATCACCATTCAATTTTCTTGCAAATAAAAAGGTGAAAAATAATAAAAAAATAAAATTACTTCAGGCAATTGTAATATTGATTATGATTATAGCATTAGTCTTGTGGGTAATAACCCAATTGCCATTTTTGCCTTTGGCATTTGTCATTTATATTATTATATCTTTGTTCTTCTTACGCAATTCATCATAGAAATTAAGTTTTTTTTAATTTTAATCTCTATAAACAACATTTTATTTAAAGTATTTAAATAAGAAAAATGAACAATTTAGGCACAAGATATTTCAGAAAAACACTAAAGCTCTTAGTTAAATTTAAACATACTGAACATACATTCATGATTATTATGGCAATCATCATTGGAATTATAGGCGGTTATGGTGCGATAGTTTTCAGAAACTTGATTAAACTATTTGAATCTATATTTTTTGGTTCCGGAGCTATAAATCTTGCTTATATTGAGGGGTTACCTTGGTATGTAAAGCTGTTGGTACCTGCAATAGGAGGGTTATTTGTTGGACCAATCATCTATTTCTTTGCTCGTGAAGCAAAAGGACACGGGGTACCGGAAGTGATGGAAGCTATTATTTTGAAGGGAGGTGCAATCAGACCACGAGTTGTGATAGCGAAAATAATAGCTTCTGCCATTTCTATTGGAACCGGAGGTTCAGTAGGTCGTGAAGGCCCGATTGTACAAATAGGTTCTGCTGCGGGCTCTTCTTTAGGTCAAATAATCAAAGTGAGAGGTTCGCAGTTAAGAACCCTTGTTGCCTGTGGTGCTGCTGCCGGAATAGCCGGGACTTTCAATGCACCAATTGCGGGATCGATTTTCGCTTTAGAAATCTTACTTGGAGATTTTGCCATCACCCAATTTAGTCCAATAGTAATCGCTTCGGTTACATCTACAGTTATTTCAAGATATTATTTAGGAAATTTTCCTGCTTTCATCGTCCCCAAATATGAATTAGTCAGTGTTTACGAATTTATCCCCTACACTATTTTAGGGATTTTAGCTGCAATCGTAGCCCTTTCTTTTACCAATATCGTATATAAAGCAGAGGATTTATTTGATGCTATTTCAATACCTGAGTGGATTAAACCGGCAATTGGGGGATTGATCATCGGTGGTGTTGGCATATATTTCCCTCATATTTTTGGTGTTGGATATGAAACCATGGATCTAGCATTAGCAAGCAAATTAAGCTGGTCATTCCTTTTACTTTTAATATTCCTTAAGATATTTGCAACATCTGTCACTATCGGTTCAGGTGGCTCAGGAGGAATATTTGCACCATCCCTATTTTTAGGAGCGTCTCTGGGCGGATTTGTCGGTACCGTTACAAATATGGCTTACCCGGAATTAACTGCTAACCCCGGAGCTTATGCACTTGTAGGCATGGGAGCTGTAGCAGCTGCTACTATGCATGCACCGATTACTTCAATATTGATATTATTTGAATTAACAAACGACTATAGAATCATTCTTCCGTTGATGACAGCTATTATATTAAGTGTAGTCATAAAAATGCAGATTAAAAAAGAATCTATATATACATTGAAATTAATCAGAAAAGGATTAAAACTAAAAAAAGAATATGAGCCAAATGTATTGAGCAATATAAAAATCGAGAAGATTTTAAAAACAGATTGCATCAAGGTATTACCTGATACATCATTCAAAAAACTGTTCAAATTAACAAAAAAGACATTCCACTTAAATTATTTTGTAGTAAATGAAAATGACAAACTCTTGGGAATCCTTTCTCCATATAAGATAAGAACAATGGCTAGAACTCAAGGAAAAGATTTAAAAGGAGCTATAGCTGAAAACTTGATTATTGATGACAAAACCTTTTTTACTCCAGATGAAACTCTTGATATTGTGGGAGTAATATTAAACGATTTGATTTTGGATGAAATTCCAATTGTAAATAACGAGAATGATAAAAAAGTAATTGGATATATCTCTAAAACGCAAATAATATACGCCTATAACAGAGAAATGATGAAAAAAGATATGCTTAGATCTGTTTCAGGATACATCAATTCGTCTAGTAAATTCAAACAGTTGAAAATGATGGATGGCGAGATATTGTGCGAAGTTGAAGTGCCCGGCAGATATGTAGGTAAAGATCTGAGTCAACTTGACTTAAGACACAAATACGGCATAGAGGTGATTTTGATCAAACAGAATTTTAATCAGGAAACAAATGAATCAGAAAAAGTATTTGTTCCAAACCCAGAATATAAATTTGCTTATGGCGACAGACTTTTAATAGTGGGAAGTGATGAAGCTGTCAATAAATTCAACGCCTGATAACTTTATATTGGTTTAGTGTTGGTTTTTGATAATTAAAGAAAGTCTTATATTAAAACAATTTACTTTGTAGTTCGTTAATTATTTGATGGAAAAAAGGGATCGAAAAATATTAAGTGTTTTTTTATTACTGGTATTTATGATACCCTTGATTGTTATTGATATCCACGATGTTTTTTACCATCACTATAACACCCCTGATAAAGATGCTTCTTTAGCGTTCAAAAAGCATGATGATTATTTGTGTCTAATTCACAATTTCAAATATTTTTCATTTGAATATAACGAAGCTACACCTTCTTTGTATTCACCCACTATTTGGGAGGGCGAACTAAATATTGCTGAACTATTTTTTATAAAGCAAAACCAAATATTCTTTTATTTACTAAGAGCCCCCCCCTACTCTATTGGATATATTATAGAGAATTTAGAGATTTGAGTTTATTGCCAATTGAATATCAATCCAGCAAATATTGATTTCATTTTCAATAACACTTCAATATTCTAGGTTGTTACTAAACCTTATTATTCTTAGGTTTTCTCTTTACAAAATCCTATCGAGACTATTTGATACTAGTACCGATTTAAAAATAAGGAAATGCTGTAAATTTATTATTATTTATTTCGCATTTTTTGAAATTCATATGGTATCAAATACTCGATAGAAATTTGTTTTGAGACATCCAATAACAAAGGTGTATTTCATTATTATGCTATTTTCAAAATTTCTTCTCTTTTCGTGCAGACAACAGATTTCAATATGTCTTTACAAAAAGCAAATAAGATAATGAAATAGACCGATATTAAAAATAATTTTAAAATGAAAAAAAATATTATATTACTACTAATTTTTCTTTTGTCTGTAACCTATGTAAAATCACAATTTGACATAACAGGCACAATAAAAGATTCAAAAACTAATGAAATTTTACCAAACGCATCAGTATTCATTCCTGCTATAAACAGGGGAACAGTAACTGATCTCAATGGAAAATACACTATCAAAAATATACCTCAAGGAGAATACAAAGTGAATTTTTCATATCTTAGCTATTCAGACTTAATAAAAAGCATTAGAGGTGAAAATAAAACACTAACAGTTAACATACAGTTGAATCCGGAATCTAATGTCTGCTTACATCAAGTTGTAATTACCGGAGGTACATATTCTACCCAAGATGAAACAGCAATAAAAATAGAAACCATAAATAAAAAAGATATTGAAGGATATGGCGGAGTTTCATTAATAAAGGATTTGTCCCGCATCCCGGGCATAGATGCTGTGAGCAAAGGAAACGGAATTGCCACACCGATTATCAGAGGACTGTCTACAAACAATATACTAGTCTTGAATAATGGAGTTAAAATGCAAAACTTCCAATTTTCAGTTAACCATCCTTACTTGATTGATGAATTCGGGGTAGAAAAAATAGAAGTTGTAAAAGGTCCTGCCTCGTTGCTATTTGGCTCCAATGCTGTTGGAGGGGCATTGAATATGATAAAAGAAAGTCCTGCTCCTAAAGGAACCATAAAAAGTGATATTAACCTTAGTCTCAATTCCAATACAAAAGGAATAGTTAGCAATGTCGGTATAAAAGCCACACCGGGTGATATATTCTATGGAATCAGAGCAGGAATAAAAAGTCACAAAGATTATATTGATGGAAATGACAAGATAGTTCCCAATTCCAGATTCAATGATAAGAGTTTTAAGCTATTCACAGGTATAAGTAAAAAGAACTTTGTTTCAAAATTATTTTTGGATTATAACTTGATGAAATTGGGGTTAACCGTCCCTCCTGCTATGAAATTATTTAAGGAAAACAAAAGAAAAAACTCATATTGGTTTCAAGACTTGTCAAATATATTAGTTTCTTCAAAAAATGTCTTATATACAGGTAAATTCAGAAATGAAATCAACATCAACTACCAAACAAACAACAGAAAACTCTTTGAAAATCCAGACAATAAGGAGAATTTCAATACTGTCAATATGCTGTTAAACACTTTGACTTATGAAGCGAAAAGCACAATTCCCATTAAAAAGCACAATATCATCTTTGCTTTTCAAGGACTTAACCAAAGCAATAAGAATAATCATGCTCCCGAACATGTCTTGCCTGATTTTAAACTGCACGATTTATCTGGAATGGGTTTGGTACAGTTAAACTTTAAGAATAAAATACATGCACAAATAGGTTTGAGATATGATTTGAGAGATATAAGTATCAACAAACAGGAAACAGTCAAAGTTCCTATTGAAAAACGATATCATAATATAAGTTATTCTATAGGATCAACTATTAATCTAACAAGACATTTCCTCTTGAGAACAAATTTTGCATCGGGATATAGGACACCAAGCATTGCAGAACTATCACAGGATGGCGCACACGGAGCAAGATATGAAAAAGGAAATTTGGATCTTATACCACAACGAAATCTAGAAGGAGATATGAGTGTCCATTTTCATAGCCCAAAATATATCATGGAGGCATCTGGGTTTTACAATAAAATTAACAATTATATATTCTTATCACCTACAGCTGATACCACTACTTCAGGATTCCCTATTTATAAATATCTCCAAACAAATGCTACAATCTATGGAATTGAGCTAAATGCAGGATATTTCCCGGCCAAATGGATCAATTTTAGCGCTGCATACAATTATTTAATTGCTAAAAAAGAGAACGGTGAATATTTGCCTTTGATTCCACAAAACAAATTGAGAGGAAATATATCATTTTCAAAAAATCTTAACAAAAAGCTCTTCAAGGATTTTTCCTTTGATGTAGAAAGCATATACGCTTTTGAGCAAAACATGCATCATCCTGCTGAATCAAACACAGCAGCATATAACATATATAATCTTAGCTTTGTTCAATCTATAAAAATAAAAAGCCAAGAGATAAAATTCAATTTTAAAATCAACAATATTTTTGACGCAAAATACATTGACCATCTCTCTACCCTGAAGGGATTGGGGTACTATGAAATAGGAAGAAATATAAATTTTGGAATAAAATTAATATTGAATAATCATTTATATTAATAAAAAAGCCCCGGAAAAACAGCTGATTTTCCGGGGTTCTATTATTACGCAAAACACATCTTATTCAAATGATTTAATAAATCCCAAAAGTCCAAATTTATCCGAGATTATTTCTTTTAATTTTCGAGCATCGTCAATATTATCAAAATCACCTACATAAACTTTATAAACGATCTTATCATTGAGATAGCTATTTAAGACTACTACCGGTTCATCTAGTTTAGCATTGATATTGTCCACTAGATTTAACGTATTCGCGTAGTCGGTGTAAACACCGACTTGTACGCGATACGATCTGTTGGTTTTAACAATTACAGTATTTTCT
Source organism: Saprospiraceae bacterium (assembly GCA_026986005.1). Taxonomy (GTDB): domain Bacteria; phylum Bacteroidota; class Bacteroidia; order Chitinophagales; family Saprospiraceae; genus JADJGA01. Next base: position 48,926 of record JALSPK010000186.1, on the reverse strand, counting down.
AAAGGTCTATTATCATTCTTTAGAGTACTTCCATTATTAAAGTTTCTATTATCATTTTTCTTTATTTCTTTTGGTGACACATTAGTCTTGTGATTTAGTACAGGATTCTGTACTTCTCCCGCTATACCAACTAATATGTCTTTTAATTTTGTCGGTGACATTGACTCCTCATATCTTTGAATCACTTTTCCACTTTGATCTAAAACAATTACAGTCGGCAAAATTCTGACATCGTATTCCTCTTTAAGAGTATATCCGTCAAAATCATCAATATTTACTTTTACTGAAACAAAATTGCTCTTTAAAGTATTTATCACTTTTGGATCTGCATAAGTGGTTTCATCCATCCATTTACATGGCACACACCAATCAGCATAAAAGTCTATAAAAACAAATTTTCCTTCAGCCCTAGCCATTTCTTTCGCCGTCGTTAGTGATATTGACTCAAAAGGACTGTCGTAAACATTAGCTATTAAACTTGTACTGAACAATATGAGTACAATTAGAACATTTGAACTATAATTTAATAATTTCATTTTTTATATTTTAATATTAAATAAATTAGTAATTTGTAATAATTTGAGTTATCTGTTTATATACATAGCAAAAGGTATGCCAAAAACTCTTGCACTAAACACATATAAATAATAATTATTTATTTTAACCTGGGTTTCAGTTTATTTTATCTTGCAATTTTATTTAATATATATTGAGGACATATAAAATAATCGTAGTGTAATGTAAATTTATATCAAATTGAGTACATTTTTGAGCAAAACGAATTTAATTTGATTTTTTATGATATATAAACAAAGGACAACACATCGAAGAGTATTTTGACTTGAATCTTTTGGTCGTATTTGTACATATTTTTTCACTATATGTTTTATTTTTCAAAAACTTTCTACCATTAAATTATCACAATCCGTAATAGTTGCGTATTTTTGCGCCCAAATAAAAAAGTAATTATGGCAAATACTTCAGATATCCGTAATGGATTATGCATGAACTACAACAATGACATTTATGTCGTAACAAAGTTTCAACACGTAAAACCGGGTAAAGGCGCTGCATTTGTACGAACCAAACTAAAGAGTATAACAAATGGAAAAGTTATTGATGTAACGTTCTCTGCCGGACATAAAATCGACGTGGTCAGAGTTGAGAGAAGACAATATCAATATTTGTACAAAGATGACACAGGATATCATTTCATGAACAATGAAACATATGAGCAAACCTGGCTAAATGAGGATATGCTTTCAAGACCTGAATTTTTAAAAGAAGGCGACAATGTTGATATTTTATTTCATGCAGAAAAGGAATTGGCTCTTCTTGCAGAAATGCCACAGCATATAGTTTTAGAAATCACATATACAGAACCCGGACAAAAGGGGAATACTGCAACTAATGCTTTCAAACCGGCAACAGTAGAAACCGGAGCTGAAATAAGGGTACCTCTTTTCATCAATATCGGCGACAAAGTAAAGATATTGACAGAGACGGGAGAATATATGGAAAGAGTTAAATAAAAATCAACTAAATATTTAAAAATAAATAAATTCATGCTATGAATACTAAGGAAATTCAAAATCTGATAAAATTAATAAATGAATCTAACCTTTCAGAGTTTAAATTGAAAGATGGTGATTTTAGACTAACTATTAGGACAAAAGAGTATCATAAATACATAAAGGGTTCTTCTCAATCCCAAGCACCTGTAGTCATATCTGCACCAGCGGCCAACCCTGTAACTACATCTCCGGTAGTCCAACAAGAAACCGGTAAAGCACAAAACAATATTGTAAATACTACGAATCAAAATGATGAAGACCCCAACAAAGGATTATTGGAGATTAAATCTCCTATAGTAGGAACATTTTATCGTTCACCTAGTCCGGACAAAGATCCTTTTGTAAAAGTAGGAGATAAAGTAAATCCGGATACAGTTGTTTGTATCGTTGAAGCTATGAAACTATTCAATGAAATCGAAGCAGAAGTGAGCGGCAAAATCGTTGATGTTCTTGTTGATGACGCTTCACCTGTTGAATATGACCAAGTTATATACCTTGTTGATCCTAAGGGATAATTAGTTTTAAATCATAATTAGAATCTAGATTGCATTAATTTTACTAAAAGCAATAATCATATGTTTAAAAAAATTCTTATCGCTAATAGAGGGGAAATAGCATTGCGAATAATCAGAACATGCAAAGAAATTGGTATTAAAACGGTTGCTGTTTATTCTACTGCAGATAAGGACAGCCTTCATGTTAGATTTGCAGACGAAGCTGTATGTATTGGCCCACCGAGTGCTGCGCAATCTTACTTAGACCCTGCTAGAATTATGGCTGCCGCTGAGATAACAAATGCTGATGCCATACATCCAGGATATGGATTTATGGCAGAAAATGCTGACTTTGCTGAAGTCTGTGAACAACACAACATAAAGTTTATCGGTCCTACCCCTAATATGATAAGGAAGATGGGAGACAAAATAACTGCTAAAGAGACAATGATCAAAGCAGGAGTTCCGGTCGTACCGGGTTCAGAGGGACTACTTAAAGATCTTAAAAAAGGTTTGGATATAGCTAAAAAAATAGGTTATCCTATTATTCTTAAAGCTACAGCCGGAGGAGGAGGAAGAGGGATGAGAGTTGTCACTAAACCGGATGAGTTTGAAGAGCAATGGTCTTTGGCAAAACAAGAGGCTAAAGCTGCATTTTCAAATGATGGTATGTATATTGAAAAATTTATCGAAAATCCAAGGCACATAGAATTTCAAATTATCGGTGATCAATTTGGTAATGTAGCGCATTTATCGGAGAGAGATTGTTCAATACAGAGAAGGCATCAAAAATTAGTTGAAGAAAGTCCATCACCTTTCCTTACAAAAAAACTGAGAAAAGAGATGGGAGAAGCTGCTGTAAAAGCAGGAAAATCTATTAAATACGAAGGGCTGGGTACAGTAGAATTTTTGGTAGACAAACACAGGGATTTCTATTTTATGGAGATGAACACTAGAGTTCAGGTGGAACATACAGTTACAGAACAAGTAATTGAATATGATTTAATAAAAGAGCAAATCAAAATTGCTGCGGGAATACCTATCACAGGACAAAACCATTTACCTAAGCTGCACTCAATAGAATGTAGGATTAACGCAGAGAATCCATATAAAGATTTCGCTCCAAGTCCGGGGAAAATAACGGCATATCACGCTCCTAGTGGGCAAGGAGTAAGGGTGGATTCACATGCTTATGCAGGATATATGATACCCCCATATTATGATTCAATGATATCCAAATTGATTTGTACAGCAAGAACAAGAGAAGAGGCCATTACTAAAATGAAAAGAGCTTTGGGAGAATATATTATCGAAGGAGTAAAAACGACAATTCCTTTTCATAAAAAACTTATGAATGATGAAAGGTTCAATTCCGGCAAGTTTGATACAGGTTTTATGGAAGATTTTGATTTAGGTGAAGAGAAATAAAATATTTGAAAGATGAGGCGCTTTTGGTATATTATCAAAAGATTAAAACCATATAAATCATGGTTGGCAGCTAGTGTTTTGTCCAATATTTTGATGTCAATATTTACTGTTATAAGCATTCCGATTTTTATTCCATTTTTTGATTTGCTTTTCAACCCTGAAAAAATCAGTAACACAAAACCTATTCTATCTGAAGATTACAATCTCAAGGAGTATTTCAGCTATCAGGTTTCCAGTTTGATTGAGGGCAGGAGTCCTCAAGAAGCTTTAACTTTTGTTATTTTAGCATTCTTCTTAGTTTTCTTCTTGAAAAACATTTTCAGATATCTTGGAATGTTTTTCATTACGCCTCCTAGAAATGGCTTTATTAGAGATTTGAGAAAAGAGCTTTATGAGCATTTAATTGATTTGCCAGTACTGTATTTTAAAGAAAGGAAAAAAGGCGATTTACTTTCAAGGATGAGTATGGACATGCAAGAAATTGAAAATAGTATCATGAACGGGGTTGATGCATTGATAAAAGCTCCACTCATCATAATTGGTTCAATAATATTGATGATAATTATGAGCCCTAAACTCACTATTTTTGTAATGATTCTTTTACCTGTTACCGTTTTTCTAATAGGCGGAGTATCTCGAAAAATGAAACAACAGTCTTCTGAAGCTCAAGATTTTCTTGGAAAGATCCTTTCTATTATGGAGGAAACGCTTGGAAGTATAAAAGTCATTAAAAGCTTTAATGCCACTTCACTATTCAAATCCAAATTTAATTACTTAAATGACAAATATAGTTCAACACTCACAAGGCTTTTATGGAGAAAAAATATAGGTTCTCCTTTGGCAGAAGTTTTGGGGGTTATCGTATTATCATTGCTTATGTGGTATTCTGCTACTTTGGTTTTTGAAGGTGAACTTAAAGCAACAGTCTTCTTTGCTTTTATCTATGCGTTTTTTAGCATTATCGAGCCGGCCAAATCATTTTCAACAGCTTACTATAGCTTTCAAAAAGGAGCAGCTGCTCTAGAAAGAGTTGAAGAAATTCTACATGAAATTAATAACATTACAGAAACGGAAACCCCGATAGAAAAGGATAGTTTTACGGATTTAATAGAATTCAAAAATATCTGGTTCAAATATCCTGATGCAGAAGATTACGTGTTGAAAAATGTAAGCATTAAAATAAAAAGAGGAGAAAAAATTGCTTTAATCGGAGCTTCGGGAGCAGGAAAAACCACTCTTGCAGATCTATTGTCAAGGTTGTATGATATTCAAAAAGGAGAAATATTAATTGATGGAATCAATATACAAAAACTCTCTTTAAAAAGTCTAAGAAATCTAGTTGGCATCGTCTCACAAGATGCTCTTTTATTTAATGATAATGTTTTGAAAAACATCGCTTTTACTGATGATGTGATAAAAAAGAATCTTGATTTCGCAATAAAAACAGCACTTGTAGATGAATTTATTCCGGATTTATCTAAAGCAAAATCAACAATAATAGGCGATCAGGGCACAAAACTTAGTGGAGGTCAAAAACAAAGAATTGCAATTGCAAGAGCCATATACAAAAACGCACCTATTTTAGTGCTTGATGAAGCCACATCCTCTCTTGATTCTACATCAGAAAAAAAAGTGCAAATCGCTTTACACAAAATGATGCAACATAAAACTTCAATTATAATAGCTCACAGACTCGCAACAATCCAAGAAGTAGATAAAATTATAGTTTTGGAAAACGGAAAAATAATTGAAAGCGGAAGTCCCGTTGAGCTATTAAAAAACAAAGGCACTTATTTTAATTACGTACAACTTCAACAAATTTAATTGAGATTTTTCTTTTTTTATAAGTTTATATTTAGCTTTGTAATCACAATCAGTATTAATGAATTTTGAAAAAAAAATAGTTGTTGTTTTGTTTTTGTTTTTACAGACTCTTGGCTTCTCTCAAATAGAGGTAAGAACATACCCCTTTGCGCTTGATAAAGTCACAACACTAAGATATTCAATAGACTATTTTGCAAAATCTGCTATTCAAAAAACAGGAGCTCACTTATTTTGGGATCTAAGAAACAATGAATCTCCTCTCTATGAAGAAATAATTATAAAGAAAAAAAGTAAAATAGATCATTTCAGACAGCCGGTATATGAAGCATCCACACTTAAAAACTCATTTTTTTTTTCAAAAAAAGGAAGAAATTTTGATGAAGTAGGATTTAGGCTTAACACTAGACTTAATTCTTATACTATTTTGTATGATAAACCTCTATACTTTTCTACTAAAAACCTGAAATACGGCGCAACTTTCTCCAATAATAGTTCATTTAGCATTCAGCTTTTGAGAGAAGACTTACCTCTGGATCTAATTTCAAAATTACCTGAGAAAGTAAAAGCGATAAAACTTGTGGGTAAAATAATTAGAAAATATCATTGCGATGCTGCGGGTCGTTTCGGTTTAAGAGGAGAAAAAATATCAGTTTTGAGACTTAAAGTCGATGAGCATATCGAACTTAAACTCTATGATATCTCAAGTGGAAATGAGATTCCTTTTATTGATTCCGGTATTTTGCAAAAGATATACAGCAAAGTAGGGCGTAATAAATACTATCTCTTCTTTTCTAACTCTTACAAATACTATTTTGCTAAAGTCAGTTATAACAAAGAGACAGACAATTATGTTATCAAGTACCAAACAGATCAAATTGACAATGATGAATATGAAATCAATACTACTAAAAAAACCTTTTTGATATACCCAAACCCTACTTATAACGTAGCTAAAATGCTTATTTCTAACTTTGGCAAAGGAGATTACAAACTTGAATTGTACAATATAATAGGGAAGAAGATATGGGAACATGAATTGTTTCTTACCAAAAGCAATTTACTGCGTTTTGACTTTTCATTTTTAAGAAAAGGCACTTACATTATCGCTTTGAAAGACAAATACGGTAAGTTAATAACAACCAGAAAATTGGTTATTATTTCCATTTAATTTTGACTCATGATTAAATATCTCTATATCATATTTATAGTTTTATCTGCCAATATTTTTGGGCAAGAATCAAACAATCACAAATTAAAATCATATATAGAAAACAATTCTTCTTTAGCAGGTTCTTTTATTGGAGTCTCTGTACTTGATTTGACAAATAAAAAAACAGTTTTGAATTACAATGCTGATAAAAATTTTATTCCTGCTTCCGTACTAAAATTATTTTATACTTTAGCGGCTATTGATACAAAAGGAAAAGATTTTAAATTCAAAACAGAAGTATCATATACAGGTAATATTCTGTTCGACGGCACACTTGAAGGTGATTTAATAATTTCAGCATCAGGAGATCCTACGCTAGGTTCTTCGAGATTCTACAAAAAAGGTGTCGAATCAATTTTTAAACGTATTACTAAATCCCTAACTGAAAACAAAATTACCTGCATTGAAGGAGATATCATTATCGAATCAGCAAAAAACTCATACCCAATTCATGGAAGTTGGACTACCGAAGATATAGGCAATTATTATGCAGGTGGAACATGGGGGATTAATTTCAATGAAAATCAGTATAAAATTAAATTCAAACTGGGTAAAACAATAGGTGATAAAACTAAGATTATAAGTGTATTTCCAGAAATACCCTATTTAAAAATCAAGAATCAAGTCACTACTGCAAAAAAAGGAACAGGCGACAACTCATATATTTATGGCTTACCTTTTAGCTTCTACAGAGAAGTCAAAGGTACTCTGCCAATAGATAATGACACGTACACTATCAAAGGCTCTATGCCAAATCCTCCCCTGGTTTTTCTTAGACTTTTAGCCAACTATTTAGATAATACCGATTTTTATTTTAACAGTTTCAAGTACACTGAGTTCAATCACAAATCAAAAAAGCATTTGTTTGATATTGAGTCCCCTACTCTAGGTGAAATTGCTAAAACCTGCAACAATTGGAGTATAAACCTTTATAGTGAATCAATTGCAAAATTACTGTGTTTGAAAACAAATCACCCAAACGATTACCTCTATGAAAAAGAGATTCAATATTTCCTTAAAAAATACAATATTGATTTCACTAGTACACAAATAGTAGATGGATGTGGTCTTTCTTCGGAAAATCATGTTAGCCCCAAGACAATTAATTTATTCATAGAAATTATGGTGGATAAACTAGGCTTATCTATAGTGCTCGATGTATTGCCAAAAGCTGGTGTAGAAGGATATGCAAAAAAAATAAACATACAAAATCTTTGGATAAAAAGCGGATCGATACAAGGAGTACTTAATTATAGTGGTATATTTAAAAATATAAATGGAAAATATTATGCTTTTTCCATAATGAGCAATAATAATAATATGAATAAGGATATTAAAAAAAATATATTAAAACTGATTAAATCAATAACCTCAAATAGTTATTTATAATTTTAACTATTCTTAAAGTAAAATAGATTTTAAAATTCTTGTTTTATATTTATAATAGACATACCTTTGCTGACTTTAATTATAATAATCAATCAAATATTTTAATTCGTGAAAAATTCAATTTTATTAATCCCCATAGTTTTTATTATGTCATTCACGAACATGTCTGCTCAAAGCTCTGTTCATGATATTATCGGTGAATCATACAAATTATCAGGAGGCATTCATTCAGGTATTTTCGATAGCAATCACGCCGGAAATTACCCTTTGAACATTGGTGTTCTTTTGCAATACAACTATTATCCCGATATAAGAAATAATTTATTTTTCGGGGGGGAACTAGGCTCATTTTTTGCTTTTAGTGGTTCTGACAAATATGGACGAAGAACAAGAGATGTATTTATTGATTTTACATTTTATCCGGGTATCAGCATACCTTTGGAAAAAAACTCTAAAACATCGAAAAACCCAGGAAAAATCATTAAATATCTCAAGGATGTCAGACGATTGGATTTTTCTCTTGGTTTCATCGCAATATTTCCTACAAGGAAAAGATCTGAAGGCTCAGGTGTAAACAACAATTCAATAAAACCAGGAATAGGGTTTTCCGCAAGGGCTAGCTACGAATTAAAAGATAGAATAGGTATATTTTTAAACGTATCAAGAATCAACAAGGATTTGGATGGATATGCGGTAGTAGGAAGTGCTCCAAATAGAAATAATGAATTTTCAGTTACTTACATCTATAAAATTGGGGTTATGTATAATTTTATACATAAATAGTACTTAGCTGAAATCGTTTTCCTTGAGGTTGTTTTTGTGATTTATTTTATTATTTAGCTTGTATTTTATTTTTTATTCTTATTTTTGTGCGTGAAAGTCACTATAGTAAACATCAATTCTTTTTTATTTCTGCTCCTACCTATTATTTTTATAATAGGACTATACTCCTGCAAAAAAGACAAAAAGTTAAATAATAAGACTGTAAAAGATAAGGTCCTCACGATAAATATAGATGAAAACAAAGATAGGCATGTATGGCAAAAACCTGAAAAAGTAGTAGCTCTATTGGGAGATTTGCATGACAAAAGTGTTGCAGATATCGGTTCTGGAACAGGTTATTTTACTTTTCGGATTGCACTTAAAGCAAAAAAAGTAATAGCAATTGATATAGTTGATGATTATTTAAAAATACTTGAAAACCTAAAACAAAAATTACCTCCTGAATTTAGAGATAAAATTGAAACTCGAAAAGGATATCCAAACAATCCTCTTTTGAAAAATGGAGAAGTAGATATTGCCGTAATAATTAATACATTCAGCTTTATTCAAAACAAGGAAGAATATCTTAAAACTATTTTAAAAGATCTAAAACCAAAAGGTGAAATTTTTATCGTAGATTTTAAGATGAAAAACATCCCCATTGATGCACCGGATAAATCAGAAAGATTGCCGATGTACAAACTTGAAGAAATGATTAAAGATGCCGGTTTTACAAACATCAAATCGGATGACACAATGCTAGATTATCAATATATAGTGACTGCTGAAAAGCTATAGCAAATCTGCTTTGATTTGAAATTAAATCATACATAATTCGGAAGAGATGTAATCCATTTTTAGTTTTGATCAACTTTTGAGATTTTTAAAAAATTACTTATCCAACATGCACGCTTTTCGTTAATTTAACGTTAAGATTCATTATTATTAGTTATATTACATTAGATATATCTAATATTTGTGATAATATTTAGATATTTGCATAAATCATTAAATTATTGTGAAAAAAACATTGGAACAATACGATAAAATAGTAGACTCAACTAGAGATACATTCAAGAAAAAAGCTCTTGATTATGGCACCACATGGAGAATATTGAGAATTCAATCAATAATTGACCAGCTATTTATCAAAGCAAAAAGGATTAGGAGTATCCAAATAACAGGGCAGAACAAAGTTAATGAATCCATTGACGGCGAATTTGCAGCTATCTATAACTATAGCATAATGGCTCTTATCCAACTCGATCTTAAACTTACAGATGAACCCGATCTCAGTACAAATGAAGCTACTAATCTTTATATAGAAAAATCATTGCTTATCAAAGAACTTATGGAAGCAAAAAATCATGATTATGGTGAAGCGTGGAGAGACATGCAAATAAGCAGTATGGTCGATTTCATCCTTGTAAAGCTATATCGAATAAAACAAATTATCAACAATAATGGCAAAACAAAAATATCAGAAGGGATTGATTCAAATCTGATGGATATCGCTAATTATGCAATATTTGCACTGATATTAATTAATCAAAAAAAATAACTATGAGTCTTACCGTCTTTTTAATTATACTTTTAATTTTAGCAGTAGTTTCAACATTGATTTTTAGAAGAAATATCGAATCATGGAGAAATAAGACAATGTCTTTTATTCAATTTTTTCTGGGATATTTGTTTATCGTATCAGGAACTGTAAAAGCGATTGATCCATTAGGTACATCGTACAAAATGGAAGAGTATTTTCAAGAATTTCAAAGTCTTTTTGACTCTACATGGCTTTCTTTTTTGACACCGTTCTTTCACTTGCTAGAAAATTATGCTTTAGGCATAGGAATAGTCATGATAATAGCCGAAATGATATTGGGAATAATGCTTATTATTGGCTTTAGACCTAAACTTACTGCTTGGCTATATTTTTGGTTGATGCTGTTTTTTACAGTTCTTACAGGGTATACATATCTGACCGGCTATGTCCCACAAGGCGTAAATTTCTTCAATTTTAGTCAATGGGGCGAGTTTGCTGAGAGCAATATGAAAGTTACAGACTGTGGTTGTTTTGGAGATTTTATTAAGATAACAGCATATCATACTTTTTTAAAGAATATCTTTTTTATCATTCCGATTATCTACATGCTTTTTAGATACAAAGACATGCATCAATTATTTAATAAAACATTGAGGCATATAATTGTTTTTGCAAGTATTGTTTTGATTTATATTTTCAATTTGGCAAACTATAGCTGGGATGTTCCAATGGTAGACTTCAGACCTTTTAAAGAAGGGGCTAACATAAGAGAACAATTAAAATTGGAAACTGATGCTGCATTAAATGTCAAAGAAAAATCAATCGTTTTACAAAACAAAGAAGACAAACGGATTATAGATATACCTAGTGAACAGTATTATAAAACTGCTGAACAATACCCTACTGAAAAATGGACAATTAAAGACAGAATTTTTGAAGAACCAAGTATTCCTACTACAGAAATTAGTGATATGGCATTTGAGGATTTTGATGGCAATGATTTTACTGAAGAAATTCTTAACAATTCAAATTACTCTCTTATGATAGTATCATGGAAAATGAATGGAGACCCCGAAGAATACAAATACACTAAAAAAGATACTGTTTTCTCAATAGACACAATATTTTTGGCAGATACAATATTTGTAGAGGATACTCCATATGTGAATAAGGATAGTTTTAAAATCGAAAAAAACATACAGCAGATAAATGATATTGAGATGACAGGGTACAATTATATATGGGATGGAAAATATTTAAAATCCTTTATAAAGTATATTAATCCACTAGTAGAAGCAGCAAAAAAGAATAATGTAAATATTTTTGCAGTAGTTTCGGGCACTCAAGAAATGGTTGATGATTTTGTAAAAGACGGAGGTCCAAATGTCAAATACTACAATTCCGATGATATTACTTTGAAGACAATAATAAGGTCAAATCCCGGAGTGGTGCTTATGCACGATGGTGTTATTGTAAAAAAATGGCATTACAAGAAATTGCCTTCATTTGATGAAATTCAACACAATTATATAAAGAATTAAATAAATGAAGTGGGAAAAATTATTAAGTCAAAAAAGACTTGGGAAGGATTTTGCAGAGGAGAACATTAGAACCAAAGCGAGAACTGTCTTTCAAAAAGATTATGACAGAATAGTTTTCTCTTCTGCATTCAGAAGATTGCAAAATAAAACCCAGGTTTTTCCAATGCCTAAATCTGATTATGTCAGAAACAGGCTCACTCACAGCTTGGAAACGGCAAGTGTTGGAAGGTCTTTAGGTAATTTAGTTGGTGACTATATTATAAAAAAACATAAAAGGCTTGCTGAATCATATGATTTTTCTGATTTTGGTGCTATTGTTAGTGCTGCTTGCCTTGCACATGATATAGGCAATCCACCTTTTGGTCATTCAGGTGAAAATGCCATTTCAAGTTTTTTTAAAAAACAAAGCTCAAAAAAGTATTTTACAAATCTCTCAAGAACACAGATTACCGATTTACAAAATTTTGAAGGCAATGCTGCAGGTTTTAGAATAATATCCAATACTCCAAATGCTCAATCCGATGTGCCGGGAGGCTTAGGACTCACATATTCTACTTATGCAAGTTTTGTCAAATACCCAAAAGGATCATACCCCGACTTAAAAAACACTAAAATTGCAAGTCTGAAAAAATTTAATTATTTCGAAACAGAAAAACCTATATATAACAAAATCGCAGATGAGCTCCAAATAGATAAATTCACAATCGAAAAAGGAGAATATCATATGAGATACCCCTTAGCTTTTTTAGTAGAAGCCGCAGACGACATCTGTTATACTATTATTGATTATGAAGATGGATTCCAAGAAGGATTATTGAGTTTTGAAGAAGTGGAAGAGGTTTTTGCTAAAATATTAGAAGATGAATGGAATGGTCTTAAATCAAAGTACAATACTATTTATGATAAGATAAGTAAGATCAATTACCTAAGAAGTCGTTCTATTAATACTCTAATTTATCAATCTTCAGAAGAATTCAAAAACAATGAAAGTAGTATTATGCAGGGAAAATACAATTCTTCCTTACTTGACAATATACAAGCCACTGAGACAATTAAATTTATAAAAAAAGATAGCTTTGAGAGGATTTACAGCTCCGAAACCGTTTTGAAAATAGAGGCTGCTGGTTATAAAGTATTGCCCGAACTTTTGGATATATATATTGAGGCAATTTTCAACCAAGATAATGAACAAAACAGAAGACTATTGAAGCTAGTCCCCAACATATATCTGGATAAGGGACGAAAACCATTTGCCAATGATTATGAAAATTTATTAAATATCAGCATGTACATATCTGGTATGACAGATAAACATGCCGTTGAATTATATCGACAGCTAAATGGAATTTCACTAGCCGGATACTAAATCATAACTGTTTGTTTATAAAAGAAAGCACATCCCAATCTATGCAAAGCAAATATATAATTAAAAACTTATGAACGAATTGAAAAATACCAAAATAATAGCGACTCTCGGCCCCGCCACTAACACTAAAGAAAAAATATTGAAGTTGGCACAATCCGGTGTAGATGTTTTTAGATTAAATTTTTCGCATAGTAACTATGAACTTTATACTAAATTAATCAACTATATTATTGAGATAAATAATGAAAATGATCTTACTATTGGAATTCTTGCAGATCTACAAGGCCCTAAAATCAGAATTGGCGAAGTTGCTACCAATGGCTTTGATTTAATTGACGGAGCTATTGTTAATTTGAGCAGTGACAAAAAAATAAGCACTTCCAAAAACATATATATTTCATATGATGGAATGGAAAATGATGTCGAGATAGGAGAAAACATTTATATTGATGACGGCAAAATCAAACTCGAAGTTACAGGGAAAAACAAGCATGGTTTCGTTCAAGCTAAAGTATTGAAGGGTGGTATTGTAACAGCAAGAAAAGGAGTTAATTTTCCAAATACTAAGATGAATCTACCTTCCCTTACTGAAAAAGACTACAATGATCTCCACTTTATTCTTGATAAACCTGTTAATTGGATAGCACTTTCTTTTGTACGTACTGCGCAGAATTTAAAAGATCTTAGAAAAATTATTAAAAAGTCAAAGCATACTGCAAAGATTATAGCAAAAATAGAAAAACCGGAGGCAGTTACCAATATCAAAAAGATTTTAAAATATTGCGATGCGATTATGGTAGCAAGAGGTGATTTGGGTGTTGAAATACCAATTGAAGAACTCCCGGGTGTTCAAAAATATCTAATAGAAATAAGTGTAAAAAAATCAAAAGTCGTGATTGTAGCAACTCAAATGATGGAATCCATGATTCACAACTCTACTCCAACACGAGCAGAAGTGATAGATGTCTCCAATGCAGTCTTGCAGGGAGCAGATGCCGTAATGTTGAGTGGAGAGACAGCAATGGGAGAATATCCAATTGAAGTAGTAAAAACAATGAGCAAAATACTACAAGGAGCAGAAAAATCATTTAAACCATCAAAGGACAGATCGAAGCCGGAAGCAAAATGTGCAACATTCACAAGCGATATTATATGTTTTAATGCCGCAAAAATATCAAATGAAGTCAATGCAAAAGCAATAATAGGTCTTACAATTTCAGGTTTTACCGCTTTCAAAGTATCTAGTTACAGACCCAATGCAAGAATCTATATATTCTCTAAAGTAAGGTCTATTTTATGCACACTAAATCTTGTCAGAGGCGTGACTGGTTTTTATTACAATAAAAATACCAACACAGAAGAGACTCATGCAAATCTTGTGAAAATATTAAAAGATAAAGGACTGGTCTCAGAGGGTGATATAATCGTTCACACCGGATCGATGCCTGTTTTTCAAAAACAAAGAACCAATTTAATCAGGGTAGCAACAGTTGATTGATTCTTCTAAAATTAGTGTTTGTCTCTCAAGTCATTAATTGATTTTATACAGAATACCTCGTTTTTTCATCTCTTGTACGAAGTCATTGTCTATTTCCACTCGTAGTGATTTTGAAACAGTTTTAATTTTGTTTGTTCCCGAATCATCAGTTATGACTATTCTCATTCTGTGTGTCCCTTTTTTCATTTTAACGTAAGAATATAAATCTTTAATAAACTGTTCAGTCAATTTAAATGAAGGCAAATACAAAGTAATTGATTTTGTCAATAATTTCCCAACGGTATCCAATAACTTTATATCAAATATTTTAAAAAAGTAACTATCGGAATTATACCCTCTTCGATTCATCCCTTCAATATAAACAACCTGACCTTTTTTTAATATGCTACCAAATTTGTGATACTCTTCATTATTTAAAATGAATTCAAGTGTGCCGTCATAATCTTGGATAGTAAATCGACCATAGGGCAACCCTCTTCTGTTTTCCCCATGCTTTTCTTCCGTAACCATACCCGCAACTTTTACCTTTGTATCCCTTGTCAATTTAATAGAATCTAAATCAGAAGTAGTAAAATTTTCTATCTCAAACTGGAATTCATCTAGTGGGTGACCTATTAAATAAATCCCTGTCACTTCCTTTTCTTTTTCCAGCAGTTCTAAAAATGACCAGGGCTCAACATCCGGAAAAGGTGGCTCTTGAATCATAACATTGGAGATATCTCCAAATAAAGTCTGCTGTGCACTATTCATATGCTTACTTATCATCTGTCCATACCTTATAGCATCTTCCAAAAATGTATCGTACTTACCCGAAGGAGCAAAATATGCTGCTCTATTATCTGTACCCATCTGGTCAAATGCACCGGCGATTGCCATGCTTTCATAGCTTTTTTTGTTAACGGCAGCGGTAGCTAGTCTTTTAGTCATATCGTAGATATCCTTAAAGTACCCTTTAGCTTTTCTTTCATTCATAATCTCGAGAACAGGTCCCTCTCCTACCCCTTTCAAAGCTGAAAGTCCAAATCGAATTTGTCCTTTTTTATTGACATTGAACTTCATGTTACTTTCGTTCACATCAGGTCCCAATACATCAATATCCATCCTTTTGCATTCACGCAAAAAGAAATTCATTTTTGTTATATCTTTTTTATTGTGGTTGAGAACTGCTGCCATAAACTCCGCCGGGTGATTTGCTTTCAAATAAGCAGTCTGAAAAGCAATATATGCATAGCAAGTTGAGTGAGATTTATTAAATGCATATGAAGCAAAAGCCTCCCAATCATTCCATATTTTGTCAGCTACGTTAAGATCGTGACCATTTTTTTCACAACCTTCCTTAAATAAAGGCTTCATCTCATCGATAATATCCTTCTTCTTCTTACCCATTGCTTTTCGAAGTCCATCAGCTTGTCCTTTTGTAAATCCGGCTAATTTTTGAGATAACAACATCACCTGCTCTTGGTACACAGTAATACCATAAGTCTCTGACAAATATTCTTCAGCAGCATCTAAATCGTAGCTGATCTTTTGCCTACCATGCTTTCTTGCAATAAAATCCGGAATATATTGCATTGGCCCCGGCCGGTACAAGGCATTCATGGCAATTAGATCCTCAAATTTATTAGGTTCTAAATCTATCAAATGCTTTTGCATGCCGGGTGATTCATATTGAAATACACCTATCGTCTCACCTTTTTGAAATAACTCATAGGTTTTAGAATCTTCTAAATCTACATTATCAATATCAACATCAATATCTTTTGTTTGTTTTATAAGTTCAATCGCATCTTTTATGATAGATAGCGTCTTAAGTCCCAAGAAATCCATTTTCAATAACCCGGCAAGCTCTGCAACACTATTATCAAACTGGGTTATCATACTATCTGTTCCTTTGGCATTAGCTACAGGTACCACATTGGACACAGGCTCAGGAGTAATAACGACACCACAGGCATGGACTCCCATGTTCCTGACAGATCCTTCAAGTTTTTTAGCAGTTTTTAGCAATTGAGCAACACTATCACCACCATTTGCCATCTTCCTTATTTTATTTGCCCTCTCTATATCTTCAGAATTAAGATCAGCCTTAAGCTTTGGGTCAATACCATTTTCTCCCAAGACAGCATTTAGAGTTGCCTTCAAGTGAGTGGGAAATGTCTTCGCTACGCCATCGACTACATTCAATGGTATATCAAGCACTCTCCCTACATCTCTGATTGCCATTCTGGCCTTCATAGTACCATAAGTTATTATCTGCGCAACATGATCATTACCGTATTTCTGCTTGACATAATCTATCACCTTTGAACGTCCTTCATCATCAAAATCAATATCAATATCCGGCATTGATACCCTTTCAGGGTTCAAGAACCTCTCAAATAGAAGATCGTATTTGATAGGGTCTATTGCTGTGATAGCCAAACAGTAGGCTACCGCAGATCCTGCTGCTGACCCTCTACCGGGACCAACTGTAACTCCCATTTTTCTCGCAGCCGCTATAAAATCCCAAACTATTAAAAAATAACCCGGATAGCCTGATTTTTTAATTACCCCCAACTCGAAATCAATTCTTTCTTTTACCAAATCCGACAAATCTCCATATCTCCATTTAGCTCCCTCATATGTAATATATCTTAAGTATTCCTCCTGAGTATTAAATCCTTTAGGTAAAGGAAATACAGGTAGCATCACATCGTGGGCAAGATTGAGACTATCAACTTTATCCTGAATTTCAATTGTATTGTCCAATACATGTGGGATATCATTAAACAAATTCCTCATTTCATTTTTAGTCATAAAATGATAATCTTGACTTGGAAATCTAAATCTCGAAGTATCCGTCAACTTCGCACCTGTATTTATACTAAGCAATACATCATGTGCTTCCCAGTCCTCTTGATCAACATAATGCGAATCAGCAGTAGCAATAGTCTTTAAATTATACTTTTTAGCCAGCTCCAACAGTTTATTATTGATATCTTCTTGTGAAATTGACGAATCATTGATATTTTCTAACCCCCCATGTCTCTGTACCTCAATATAATAATCTTCACCAAACCTTTCAATCCACCATTGCAATTTCTCTTCTGCCTTGTCCATATCACCTTCCAAAATAGCTTGTGGAATTTCTCCTGCGATACAGCAACTTGTAGCTATCACACCCTCGTGGTATTTATCGAGCAATTCTTTATCAATCCTAGGATATTTGCCATATTGGCCTTCTATATATCCCAAAGAAGCAAGTTTTGTTAGGTTTTTATAGCCAATTTCATTTTTTGCTATCAGAAGCTGGTGAAATCTCTTATCCTTCTCTCCCTTAGATCTTTCAAATTTTTGCTTATGCCTGTCTTCTACTAAATAAAATTCACATCCTACAATTGGCTTGACATCGTGTTTCTTAGCTTCTGCTACAAATTTAAAAGCGCCAAACATATTGCCATGATCTGTAATGGCTGCTGCTATTTGCCCGTCATTTTTGGCTTTACGGAGCAATGCACCAATGTCAGAAGCACCATCTAGAAGTGAATATTGAGTATGGTTGTGCAAATGAATAAAATCAGGCATTCTATCAGGTTTAGTTAATTTTAAATTCAAAAATAATACTGAATATTACGAAAACATTAACAAAAATCATTATGTATTGGTTCTCAAATCCATATAATTAATCTTAATCAATGTTTTACAAATATACAAATTAAAAACATGAAAATTGTAATATAAATTATAATAATTCCAAATAAAACATAGTTATTAATTCAACATTTAATAAAATCTGATATATAGAAAAAGAGTCATATACTAAAAAACTTGTTGGTAAAACAACTATGGAAGTTAAAGATTGAATTATTTAAAGAAGAATTCAATCTTTTTTTTAACAATCTTATCATTTTTTTGTTAACCTCTTTAAACCTCATTAAAATGCGAATATTTTTTTTAGTTTTATTTACAATATTATTCAATTTGGGTAATATGGACAGTCAATGCATTAGCGGCAATTGTAAAAATGGTAATGGCGTTTATTTATTTAAAAGCGGTGGAAAATACAAAGGCCATTTTAAAAATTTCTTTCTCACGGGCAAAGGCACTTTTTATTTTACAAATGGTAATATATATACCGGACAATGGAAGAAAAACTACAGAGAAGGAAAAGGTAAACTGAAAATGGCTACCGGAGATATCTACACAGGTGATTTTAAAGCAAACAAATTTTGGGGTAATGGGATGTATAAATTTGCCTCCGGTGATAAATATATAGGGGATTGGTACAATGACATAGCCTCAGGTGATGGTGTTTATGTTTTTTCAAATGGAGAAAAATACAAAGGCAATTTTCAAGATGGTAAATTTGAAGGGAAAGGTATCTATTACTATAAAAATGGTACTAGGTTTGAAGGAAACTGGAAGAATAATAGAAGGGATGGCAAGGGAAAAATGATAGATTCCAATGGTCAAGTTCAATACGGAGAATGGAAAAATGATAACTTGATAAAAAAAGAAGGCATTGCTTTTGAAAATAAAAAAGGTAAAGAAATAAAGATTACAACAGATAAAAACAGAAATTGCAATAAAATATACTGCAAAACAGGAATAGGGGTTTACACATATAAAGATGGCTCAGTATGGAAAGGCGAGTTTAAAAACGGAAAAGCTTTTGGCAAGGGTATATGTAAGTATGCTGACGGCAGAAAATATGAAGGCTATTGGAAAAATAACGTTCCACAAGGTGAAGGAGTAATGTACATGAAAAATGGTGAAATATATGGTGGTGAATGGAATGCCGGCACATTGATAAGAAAGGAAGTAGCTGAAAACACAATCCAAGAGAATAACACCCCAATCCGGGATATAAAATCCACTCCTGAAGTAAACATATGGGCTCTCATCATTGGGATAGGAAGCTACAATCATATGCCTGTACTTAAATATACTGATGATGATGCATATCAAGTATATGCTTTCTTAAAAAGCCCTGAAGGAGGAGCAGTTGAAGACAAACAAATAAAACTACTCATAGACGAAAATGCTACCAAAGATAACATAGATAAAGCATTAAAATCAATCGTCTCTAGCGCAGATAAAAATGATGTCATATTTATTTATTACGCAGGCCACGGTGTTGAAGGGGCTTTTGTCCCTTACGACTTTGACGGATTCAATAATCTATATCAACATCATGACATTCTAGATATGTTGGATAAAAGCGTAGCAAAACACAAAGTACTGATTGCAGATGCTTGCCATTCAGGATCAATGATGGCACAAAGATCTCCGTTTAAAACAATGTTGGCAGAGTATTATACTGATTTTGAAAAGACAAAAGGCGGTACTGCATTGATTATGTCATCAAAAGAACAAGAAAACTCGCTAGAATATTCCGGAATGAGACAAGGTGTATTCAGCTATTATTTGATAGAAGGGTTGTCAGGAAAAGCTGATTACGACAACGACGGAATTGTGACAGTAAGTGAAATTTATGATTACACTCATATTAATGTAAGAAAACACACACACAATCTACAAAACCCCATTATCTCAGGAGATTACGACAAAAATATGCCGATATCCATTGTTAGAAAAAAAGATTGGAGATGATTTTTATAAATAAAATACGTAATAATCTTGTTTGCAAAATAAAAAAACACTAATTTTGCACCTCGTTTTAAAATGGCGATCATAGCTCAGTTGGTTAGAGCGCCGGATTGTGGTTCCGGAGGTCGACGGTTCAACTCCGTTTGGTCGCCCCAAAATAAAAAAAGCTGTCTGATTTGACAGCTTTTTTTATCATACTTCTATACCAACACACCATCAACCATTGTAAGATACCTATCACTCATTCTCGCCAACTCTTCATTGTGAGTTACTATGACAAAACTCAGATTAAATCTATCTCTAAGGTCAAACAGCAAATTATGTAATTGCTGAGATGATTCTGAATCAAGATTACCGGTAGGCTCATCTGCTAGAATCAAATCAGGCTTGTTTATTAATGCTCTAGCGACAGCTACTCTTTGCTGCTCACCCCCAGACATTTGATTTGGCTTATGATCAATTCTATCCCCCAATCCTAATAAATTTAGCAATTCCAATGCATTTTCACGCGCTTCAGCAACAGGTTTTTTTCCTATAAGCGCAGGAATCATGACATTTTCCATAGCATTAAACTCATCAAGAAGATGATGAAATTGAAAAATAAATCCGATTTTATTATTTCTGAAGTCAGAAATAGCATTTTTGCTCAATTGTGATGTATCTTGATTATCTATTAACAATCTTCCCCTGTCACAAGTATCCAAAGTTCCTAATATATGCAAAAGTGTACTTTTACCGGAACCGGATTTACCAATTATTGAAAGAATCTTCCCTCTTTCCAGTTGTAATCCAACACCTTTCAGAACTTCAAGTGTCCCAAATTTTTTAAATATATCGTCCGCTTCTATTATCATATTCAATATAATGTAATATGAGTTTGCAATTAATCATTTTGCATCGCTAATGTGCAACAAAAAAACTAAAAAAATGATCAATAACTTCTTATCCTAGAGCCGATCTAAAGAAGAAGAACATCAATACTAAAATGATAAATGTTATTGCAATTGCATAAATAAAAAATTTTTTCTCATTAGCTTTTCTTCTTTGCGCTCTTACTGATTTTCTCTTTGTTTTAGCCATTGTTAAAGTTTTACTTCAAATAATGTACTAATGTAAGATATATTTATTAAAACAGAAAGAAATATCAAATCTTTTTACTAAAAAGCTCTAAAACTTTTTTCCCTTGATAGTCCCAACTATAATTTTTTTTCACAAAATCTCTGCCTTTTATGCCCAAATCATGGGCAAATTGATTATTCTCCAGAAGGAAAATAATATGATCTGCAAAGCTTTTTGCATTGTCAGCAATCAAAAGCTCAGAACCGGATTTTGCTCCAATCGCATTATTAACACCTGAGGTGGTGATAACGGGAATTTGCATCGACATCGCTTCCAGTATTTTATTTTGTTGTCCAATACCGGTAAAAATAGGTGCTACAAATATCTTGGTTTCACCATACGGTTTCCTAATATCTTCAACCCAACCCGTTACTATCACATCACCACTCTCCAAAGACTTCACTCTGTTATGAGGTCTGGCTCCGGCTAACACTATTCGAATATTATTATAATAATTTTTTAACAAAGGGTAAACCTCTTTTATCAAAAACTCAGATGCAATTATATTTGGTCTATACCCCATATTTCCAACAAAACCAATATCGTACACCTTAGCGTATTCTCCTGGACTAAAGAAGTCGATATCTACGCCATTAGGCATCACATTTATTCTATCCTTGATGCTTGGGGCAAATGAATTTCTGTCTTGTTCGGAAATAATCAAATGTTTATCAAAGTATGAGAATACTTTTGTTTCATAGGCTTTTAATCTTTTATACTCTAGATTGTATATAAAGCTAAACGGAAAAGAACTATTACCCAATCTTTTTTTCATCCCTTGTGAAAAGGAATCCATGTAATCAATTATTTTAAAAGACTCAATATCCTTTGTGTACTCTGCAGTACGCAATAATTGATTGTAAATAAAATCAGGTTTCACGCTCTTAATAATAGAATGTATCTCTTTTTTAATTTTACGATTAAAAAAGTATAATACTTGAAAGGGCAAATCACTAAACACACCAAACATAAGCCGTAAAGCAATCTTTAACCTTGACAATTTGAATACATGAATATCAGAAACAAAGGATTTTAAATGTTCTATATCCATTGTATTCACATCAACATCAGATAGGCTTATCAGAACAATTTCATGTTTTTTTGCCAGCACTTTTAATTGATGATACAAACGCAATTTGTCTCCTTTCTCTAAGGGATAAGGAAGTCTCGGGGATATTACTACTATTTTCACAAATTCTTATTTCTAGCCACAAAGTTAAAAATAATATTTTATTTAGTGTCTTTATGAAAACAGGCAATTTGTGGAAATTGCAGTATTTTCTTGCATCCACTATAAATCATCATCACCAAAAATGGAATTCACAAAAGCAGATTTATTAAAAACTTGCAATTGTTCCATTCCCTCTCCTACTCCAATATACTTTATTGGAATTTTAAAAATATCAGAAATCCCCAATACTACACCACCTTTTGCAGTACCATCTAGTTTTGTAAGAGCCAATGCAGTCACATCAGTTGCTGCTGTAAAATGCTTTGCTTGTTCTATCGCATTTTGTCCTGTGGTGGCATCCAAAACCAATAATATTTCATGGGGAGCACCTTCCAGTTTCTTTGCAATTGATTTTTTTATTTTTGTCAGTTCTTGCATTAAATATTTTTTGGTGTGCAACCTTCCTGCTGTATCAATAATTGCAACATCATAATCATTATTCAAAGCATATTGTACCGTTTCGTAAGCAACAGCTGCAGGGTCAGCATCCATACCTTTCTCATACAAATCCACTTCTGCCCTATCAGCCCATATCTTCAGCTGATCCAAAGCAGCTGCACGAAAAGTATCGCCAGCACCTAAAACTACTTTCTTTCCCATTTTTTTATACTGATATGCCAATTTACCGATTGTCGTGGTTTTCCCGACACCATTTACTCCTACTACCAACATAATATGAAGCTTTTGCTCTAGTGTCGAACTAAAATCTTCGATATCTTTAGTATTATTTTCGTCCAGAAGATTGATGATTACAGTTTTGAGGATAGAATTCAGCTCCGAAACATTCAGATATTTATCTTTAGAAACCTTTTCTTCTAACATTTCAATTATTTTGACTGTCGTGTCTAATCCAACATCTGCCTCAATTAAAATTTCTTCCAGCTGATCTAAAAAATCAATATCAACAGTAGATTTTCCAGCAACGGCTTTAGTTATTTTATTGAAGATTCCGGTTTTGGTTTTTTCCAATCCCTTATCCAAATCTTCTTTTTTGCTTTTATTAAAATATTTTGAAAAAAAACTCATTTCGTTTATATTAAATTACAATTTATCGTATATACAAAAGGCTTTTCTGAAAAGAAAAGCCATATAACTTTATAAGAACAAGAAAAAATCAATTACTTATTAGCAAAAAATTCTTTGACTTTATCCTTATGTATCATAACTTCTTTATAAGAATACTTACCTGTCTCAGGATTCTTTACACTTTTTACTACCTTCACAAAATCTTTTCCTCCTGTATTACCGGCTCTCTGTGCGATTCTCGCGTTTTTACTTACTTTACCCATGATTATTTAATTTCTTTGTGAATTGTATATTTTCTTAAAATAGGATTGTATTTTTTCAATTCCATCCTTTCAGGAGTATTTTTTCTATTCTTTTGAGTAACATATCTTGAAGTTCCCGGCATACCGGTTGCTTTATGCTCGGTACACTCTAGAATAACCTGAATTCTATTTCCTTTTTGTTTCTTTGCCATTTTCTTTTGTATTTACAGTTATAATTTAATGCCGATATTAACACCTTTTTTCTCTTGCCTTTTAAGAAATTCGTACACACCAATTTTATTAATTGTACGTATGGTGCTAGCAGCTACCTTCAATGTAACCCATTTATCCAATTCCGGAATAAAAAATCTCTTTTTCTGAATATTAGGAATGAATCTCCTTTTAGTTTTAGCATTAGAGTGAGAAACATTATTTCCGGTGATAGGTCTTTTTCCTGTTAATTGATCTATTCTTGCCATTTCCTTTCTTTTTTATTTTATAATGAAGAGCAATAATCTCCTCACTTTTACTCCTTCCAATTGGAGTTCATTTAAACTCTAAGTGACTCCGGAAGGGTTCGAACCTTCAACCTCCTGATCCGTAGTCAGGTACTCTATCCAGTTAAGCTACGGAGCCAGTCGAATTTTTTCGAGCTGCAAAGATATAATTTTATTTTTAATTACAATACCCTTTTTAACATATTTTTAAAAAATATTGGCTTTTTATTATGTTTTACAGTTTTCTATTACTTTTTTTAGCTCAACAACTTCAAAACATTCTCCTTTGGGCGACCTATAACAGCATCATTTTTGGATATAATTATAGGTCTCTCTATCAATTTAGGGTAATCGACCATAGCTTGAATCCACTCATCATCACTTAAAACTTTTCCTTTAAAGTTTTCTTTGAATATATTTTCTTTTTGTCTTATCAATTCTAGCGGTTTAATCTTTAATTTCTCAATTACATCTTTAAGCTCTTCAAAATTAGGAGGAGTTTTCAAATAAAGAATCAATTCCGGTTCTATTCCTTTTTCTTGCAAAAACGCTAAACATTGTCTACTTTTGCCACACCTTGGATTGTGATAATATTTAAAATGCATATAATATTTAATTTATGATTTGGAAAAATAAATTTGATACAGACTCCATTAATAACATCGGACTAAATACAATGGTTCAACATTTGGGTATAAAAATAACAGATATCGGTGATAATTATATGACTGCAACCATGCCGGTGGATTACCGTACTGTCCAGCCCATGCGTATATTGCACGGAGGAGCATCTGTAGCCCTTGCAGAGACTCTTGGTAGTATTGCATCTGCAGCGTGTATTGATATAAATAAATACAATGTTGTAGGCATAGAAATAAATGCTAATCATCTAAAATCTGCCCTAGAAGGAAATGGCCATGTCACAGGTAAGGTTACGCCAATTAAAATAGGTCGTAAATTGCATGTTTGGAATATTGATATTTTTGATACTAAAAACAACCTCATATGTATTTCAAGATTAACGACAATGATTATTGGTAAATAATATCCCCAAGGATACACAAAATAACAGAATGGAACAGCCATCAATCACTATCAGACCGCTCCACTATTGTTCAACGAAATTATAATTACTAGATTTACCATTTATCGCAAATAATAGTAATTAGTAACCCTTTGACAAGTTTTTTTTTACTTACATTTGCAAAATATTGATAAAATACAAAATATGAATAATCGATTTCTTCTTATATTAAAAGGTATGGCGATGGGAATTGCCGAAGTCATACCAGGAGTTTCGGGTGGCACTATCGCATTTATAACTGGTATTTACAAAAGGCTTCTAGATTCAATTAAAAATATAAATTACAAAGCAATTAAACTTCTTTTTAAAGGTGAAGTCAGAGAATTCTGGAAAAGAGTTGATGGAGAATTTCTCATCACTATATTTGGAGGTATGGCAATAGGCCTTCTCTCCGGTGTCTTTGTGATTAGTTACCTTCTGAAAAACCATATTGAACCCCTATGGGGCTTTTTCTTTGGATTGATTATTGCGTCAGTGATTTATATAGGGAAACAAGTTAAAAAATGGAATTTTTACTCTTTCCTGATTTTGTTGCTAGGTATTGTATTTGCCTATTTCTTAGTTGCGATGCATCCAATGGAAGGAAACAGAGCGTATTGGTACGTCTTCTTTTCCGGCCTGATAGCCATTTCTGCACTCATTATGCCTGGTATCTCAGGGAGTTTTATGCTTTTGATACTTGGAATGTACACTATAATAATACCTGAAGTAAAAATCTTGCTAACCGATAGATCTTTGGATAGTTTTCTAATTTTAGCCGTCTTTGGAACGGGAATGATTGTTGGTTTATTTACTTTTGCAAGAGTGATGAGCTGGGCATTCAAGCAACATGAACAAAAAACACTCATTATTTTAACTGGCTTTATGATTGGTTCATTGTACAAAATTTGGCCGTGGAGGATAGCTCTCTCATGGCTAAATAAAAATACTAATAAAATAGAAACCGGACTGGAAAGTATCGCTAAAATAACAGGTGAACACAACAAAGTGATTACAGAAAAATTGGTTTTACCAAGCGACTATTTAATCTCCGATCCGAGGATTGCCACAGTAGTGGTAGCTATGGTATTAGGATTTGCAATCGTTTTTTTCATGGAGAGACTTCAGGGCAATGATAAATAGTGCCTGTCTATAATGTGCTAATATAACATTATGCCTATGACACTCTTGCTTTTGCTTGTCGCAAATGAATTTGCGACGCCATTTAAAGACTGCTAACTATAAAACAACTCCTCCTTATATTTTTCACAATGCTTTAGACTTACTAAGTTTTGCTCACCCGCATTTGCTTAGGCGCAAACTTAGCAAGTCGGTGTTTTTATGCCACTCAACTTGCCAGGTCTAGAAGTATTGGTAAGTTTATTGATTATTGTTACAAACCTCAAAGAACTTGAAAAAAAGTACTGAAAAAGCGTAGGGTGATGCACCTTCTTTAGGAGGCTGATACCAAACCGTTGTCAAGATGGTGAAATAGAAAAAGGTGACTTCAAATGAAGTCACCTTTCATATCTTTAATATTTTAAATTAATACTTATTTTAGAATACTAAATTTCTTACCTATGATATAACCGTTCCCTATTATATTCATAAAATAATTGCCATTATTTAGAGATGAGGTATTAAGCTTTATGATTGTCTCTGCATTAGTTTTTTCTAAAAGAATCATTTTCCCATTCATATTGTACACTCTAATTTCAATTTCTTTTCCAAAATAAAGATTTGAAATATCAATATTCAAAAGTTTTGAAGTTGGATTTGGATAAACATTGATTGAACTTGGGTCTAAAACTTCATTTGTATTATTCGAGATTGCAAAAGAATATTCTCCCGTCAATGAATTTAAAGTCACATCATACGTACCTGCAACACACCAGATATTTGGTCCGCCTTGAGTCCCTGTACCGCTTGGGAAATCTCTTGCGCCCCAATTTACTGTCCAGTCTGTATTAGCTCTAAATTTGACACCGCTATCATCTGCTGTAGTATCAGCTGTTGTCAAAGTAACACCTGTTGCCGTCCAGAGTTGGTTATTGTCCGAAGAGACCGTCATGTATGTATCAAAATCAGGTGTATCATCCGGCCAAGCACCAAAAGGACCATCTTTACCTACTATTGATATTTGATCATAAACAACAAACACTTCAAAATTGTATTCACCTGTAAGAGTATTCAGACTAACGTGATAATCACCTGCCACTACAGGGATATTTGCTCCACCCTGAACACCGATACCGCTTGGAAAATCAGGACTTCCCCAATTAACCACCCAATCATGATTGGCTCTAAACTTGGCAAATCCATCAACTAAAGAAACATCTACTTTCCAGATAGTAGAGTCATCATTTGGGATCAAATCTGTATCTGTATTCCATTCTCCAGGAGTTGCATCACCAACTAGACCAATAGCACTATACTTTACCAACTCCGTAAATTTATACTCAAGAGTATTAGTATTGAATGTAACTCTGTAATCACCGGCAGTTGCTGTGATATTACCTCCATTTACTTCGGCTGTATCTTCAGGGAATGTGCCTCCTCCCCAATTAAGTGCCCATGCATGATTGGCTCTAAACTTGAATCCTCCATCAACCAACGTGACATCTGCTTGCCACAA
Organism: Saprospiraceae bacterium; assembly: GCA_026986005.1. Lineage (GTDB taxonomy): Bacteria > Bacteroidota > Bacteroidia > Chitinophagales > Saprospiraceae > JADJGA01. The sequence continues at coordinate 20,895 of JALSPK010000186.1, read as the reverse complement.
ATCAGGATTGTTAGCATCCTGTGTAAGATCTACATCATCAGTGTCTCCCCAGCCCCCAATTGCATCTCCAATCAAACTAATAAATTCAAACTCAACCTTCTCTTCAAAATTATAAGCACCTGTTAAAGTATCAAAAGTAACATGATATTTACCTGCTTTAGCAACAGGAATATTAGCTCCACCTTGTGTACCTGTTCCTGAAGGAAAATCTTCACTTCCCCAGTTCACATCCCAATCATCGTCTTTTCTGAATTTTGCCCCTCCAACTGTTAATTCAATATCAACAAAGAAAACTCCTGAACTATCTTCAAACATATTGGTATCCTCATCCCAACCTTTAGGAGTAGCATCACCGATGATACCAATAGGTGAATGCACTTCAAAAGTGTATTCTCCTGTACATGAATTAAAGGTAATCGAATAATCTCCGGCAAATACAGGTATATTTGCCCCTCCTTGTGTACCTATTCCTGTTGGAAAATCCGAAGACCCCCAATTTATATCCCATGCATCATTTGCCCTAAACTTAACTTCACCTGCAGTCAATGTGATATCCAGTGTCCAAATACAAGTGTCGGTAGCGTCTTGAATCATTGTAGTATCGGCATCCCATCCGTCAGGAGTAGCTGATCCAATAAGTCCAACCGTAGTAATCTGTCCAAAAGAAAATGATCCAATGAACATAAAAAGTAACATAAAAAGTAATTGTTTTTTCATAATGTGTTTTTTAAATTAATAATTTAGATTCGTATAACATTTTTAGCAATTTTAATGTAAAATCAACCCAAAGTTAATATTTTTTTATAATTTTATGTCTTAAAATAAATTAAAATTGAACAAAACAGTATAAAATGACAAAATTTACTATTTTTTTAAAAAGGGTTTTTTATATCTTTGTTATGATTCCTCTTATGGTATCAGGACAAAAAACTATCACCGGAACGGTAGTAGACAAGCTTACAAATGAGCCGATGATCGGTGTATATGTTATTGTAAAAGACACTACAATAGGAACAGTAACTGATTTTGATGGCAGCTTCAAAATTATAGTACCAAAAGGATATAATACTCTTAAATTTACTTATGTCGGTTATGATCCTGTTGAAACAGATTTCGACGATTTAAAACCATTAAAAATATTTATGACAGAGGGTAAACTTTTGGATGAAGTCGTGGTAATCGGTTATGGAACAGTAAAGAGAAAAGATGTAACCGGCTCATTAAAATCCGTTAGTTCTAAAGATTTCAACAAAGGAGCAGTCACAGGACCTCAACAGTTATTGGCAGGAAAGATACCTGGAGTTAGCATCACTACAGATGGTAGTCCAGGGGGTGGTTCGGCAATTAGAATCAGAGGTGAATCCTCTCTAAGTGCTACAAACGACCCTCTGATTGTTGTTGATGGGATACCGCTGGACAATACCCAAATATCAGGAGGCAGAAATAATTTGAATTTTATCAATCCTGCTGACATAGAATCAATGACGGTACTAAAAGATGCTTCTGCGACTGCAATTTATGGAAACAGAGCATCTGCCGGAGTAATACTCATAACAACAAAAAAGGGGAAATTAAATGGAGGTTTAAAGGTTGGATATAGTTCTAAGTTTTCGCTCGGAAAGATTACAAATTATGTAAATGTTCTTAATGCTGATGAATTTAAAACAATAATAAATAACACATTTGAAAAAGGAAGTAAACAGAGATCTTGGATGGGAGAGGCTTCTACGGATTGGCAAAAAGAAATATATCAAAATGCAATTGGACAAGACCACAATTTAAATTTTTCAGGTGGCATCAAGAGCATTCCTTTCAGAGCATCATTAGGATATACCAATAGCAATGGTCTATTGAAAACGGACAAATTCAATAGGCTTTCGGGTAGTATTAATATTACGCCCGGTTTTATCAACAACACGATACAACTAAAACTAGGGTTGAAAGTTTCCAAATCAAAAAATCATTTTGCCGACAAAGGAGCAATTGGCAGTGCTGTAGGTTTTGACCCTACGCAAGCCATCAAATCAGGCACAAATAAGTTTGGTGGTTATTATGCATGGGTAGATGAAAAAGGAGCCATAATAGGGCTTTCACCATCAAATCCCATTGCTTTGTTGGAGCAGAAAGAGGACAATTCTCAATTGACAAGGTATGTAACCAATGCATCTATTGATTATAGATTCCCATTTTTACCTGCATTGAGAGCAAATTTGAATCTTGGATACGATCATTCCTCAAGTAATGGTACTATTTATATTGATACTACAGCCGCTTTTGCCTATAATGCAAAAACAGGAGGAGGTGTTGACAACAAGTATAATCAAACTCTAAACAATAAACTTTTAGAATTTTATTTAAATTATAAGCAAAAACTTTTGGGCAATGATTTTGATATTATGTTGGGGTATTCTTGGCAGCATTTTTACCGCTCATCAGACTTTTACAATTCAGATATAAGAAAGACAGAAGTGAAAGAAGGCTCCGACGCTTCTGAACTATATATGTTGTCGCTATTTGGAAGATTAAATTACAATTTATATGATGTTGCGTTTTTAACAGCTACATTGCGTCAAGATCACACTTCGCGTTTCGCTCCAAAAAACAGAGTAGGACTTTTTCCTGCTGTAGGAATGGCATTTAAGATAATTGATAACAACAATAAATTCTTAAATAATATAAAAGCAAGAATTGGATGGGGAATTACAGGACAGCAAGACATAGGAGGGTATTATCTTTACCAAGGCTTATACCAAAAAAGTTTTAATACTGCCCGATATCAGTTTGGAGAAGAGTTTATCACCACATACAGACCCAACGGATACGACGAAGGCATAAAATGGGAGACAACAACTACTTATAACTTTGGAGTTGATATTTCAATTATCAAGAAAAAATTTAGTGGCTCTGTTGATATCTACAAAAAAGACACCCGAGACCTTTTGAATTACACCGTACAAGTCCCTGTTGGATCAAATCTCACAAATATCATTGCAACCAATATAGGGAGTATGACCTCAAAAGGAATAGAATTTTCTATAGCTGCAACTCCATTTTCAAATAAAAAATTCACTTGGGATATCAATGCTAATGCGTCGATAAACAGAAGTGAAATAACAAAGCTAAACTCCGAGGATGCAACATCTCCCGGTCAAGAAGTAGGGGGTATATCAGGAGGAGTCGGTAATACTATACAAATCCATTCCGTGGGGTATGAGCCATCTTCTTTTTATGTCTATCAACAGAAATATGACGAATCAGGCAAATTAATACCGGGTGAATTTGAGGATAGGAATAATGATGGTGTGGTAAATGATAAGGATAAGTACCGGATTGAGACTTCAAGACCAAAATTAATCTTGGGATTATCAAATAATTTTAATTTTGGCAAGCTCTCTCTTTCTTTTGCCGGAAGAGTTCACTTAGGAAATCAAGTTTACAACAATGTTGAAACAGATATTGGCTTTTTGGACAGGTTAGATAACCTTGGCGTTTTAAATAATATACACCACAAAGCAATAGACAACAACATAAAAGAACAAGATCAAGCCACTTATAGTGATGCTTATATTTATGATGCATCTTTTTTCAAGTTGGATCACATAACATTGAGTTATAATTTTGATAAATTAATAGGTAAAAATATAAGAGTATATACAACTTTACAAAATGCTGTTACTATAACAAAATACGAGGGCATAGATCCCGAAGTATTTGGGGGGATTGACAATAATCTATACCCTAGGCCAAAAGTATATGTAGTCGGATTAAGTGTAGATTTCTAAAAAACAAAATCAATTATAATGAAAAATATAGTATTAAAAACAATTGTTTTCGCTCTCGTTTTGACAACAACAAATAGTTGTTTCAAAGACTTGGACACTTCCCCTATTGATAAGGACATTCTAACTTCAGAAAACTTTTACAAACAAGATGGAGCGTACAAGGCGGTTCTCGCTAAAATTTATGCAGGTTTGGCCACAACCGGACAAGAAGGCCCTGCAGGTCAAGGTGACCTCGGGGGTATTGACGAAGGATTTAGCTCTTATCTTAGACAGTACTGGTATCAACAAGAATTAACCACAGACGAAGCTGTTGTAGGTTGGGCTGATGCTACAATTAAAGATTTTCACGATATGGATTGGACTCCTGCAGATGTATTTATCAATGCTTTTTATAATAGAATTTTCTATCAGATAGGTATTTGTAATGAGTTTTTAAGACAAACATCTGATGAAGCATTAAACAGGAGAAACACTTCGAGTCAATTAAAAAAAGAAATCCAAGCATATAAATACGAAGTAAGGTTTATGAGAGCTTTAAGCTATTGGCATGCATTAGATGAATTCAGAAATGTACCTTTTATCACTGAAGAGGATGAGGTCGGTGCTTTTAACCCAAGACGTATAGAAGCAAATCAGCTATTCAAATACATAGAATCAGAATTATTGGATATTGAAAATAAAATAGCAACTGTTAGAACCAATGAATATGCCAGAGCTGACCAAGGTGCCGTTTGGATGCTTTTGGCAAAATTATACTTAAATGCAAAACAATATACCGGTGAAGAAAAATTTACCGAATGCTTAACATATTCCAAAAAAGTCATAAATGGAGGTTACACTTTAGAGCCGGAGTTCGCTAAACTATTTTTAGCAGATAATGACCACAACAATGAAATCATTTTCCCCATCGCTTTTGATGGACTTAGCACTCAAACATGGGGAGGAACAACATTTATCATAAGGGCAGGTTTGGGTGGAAACCTTAACCCTCTAGAAGGCTCAGGAGTGAAAAATGGTTGGCAAGGAACAAGAACGACAAAACAAATAGTAGAAAAATTTGGTGAGATTGGGGGAGTGATCGTTGACTTTTTTCATAGGACTAGTAAACCACAGGTATATATTTTTGGTGATTTTCAAGAAAATAAAATTGATGAAAACTTTGCTTTGACAGACTCCAACGGGGATAGAATATATAAGGGATATCAATACTTTGAAGATAGTAATGCAACAATAAAAATCGCCCCCTACCCCTCCATCGACCCTGCTTATGGTGATAGTGACACTGACGGAGTATGTGAATTTGGAGGTAATGCAATCCCGATAGGAGACTCAGGATTCTATTATATTGAATTTAATGATAACGATAAAACATACAAAATCGAAAAAAGAGAATGGGTTGCATCAGGTAGTGCCTTATCAAATGACATTGGTTTTGAATACGATGTCGAAACCGGTTATTTAAAACTGTCAGCAAATTTATACGCAGGAGATTTATATTTTACAACCACCGGTACTGACGCTATAAAATTGGGAGATACTGACGGAGATGGTGTATTAGAAGAATCAGGAGAAAATATTACGATAACTGATGCAGGTCCTGTCGATATCTTTTTAGACTTAAGAAAAGAAGAATTTATTTACAAAATATCATCAACATCTTATGACAGAAGAGGTATCTTTGGCACAACAGGGCAGTCTTTGGATATTGATGACATATCAGATTTCAATCAAGGCTATGCTGTCTTAAAATTCAAAAACATTACTTCGACAGGTGAACCAGGCTCAAATACAGAATTTCCTGATACGGATTTTCCCTTATTCAGACTGGCAGATGCGTATTTGATGGCAAGTGAAGCCATATTGAGAGGGGCAACCGGAGGCACAAAGGCTGATGCCGTTGAATATTTTAATAAAGTAAGAGCACGTGCATACAAAAGCACATTAGCAAATTTAAGTGAAAATGATTTGAATTTACAAGAAATATTGGATGAAAGAGCAAGAGAATTTATGTGGGAATGCCATAGACGTACTGATTTGGTTCGGTTTGGACAATTTACAACTGATAAGTATTTATGGCAATGGAAAGGAGGTATTAAGGAAGGTCAGTCTGTTGGTGAATATAGAAATATATTTCCAATTCCTTCTAAAGACGTAAACAATAACTCAAACTTGATTCAAAATCCGGGTTATTAATAAATGTAAACATTATTAAAAAAACCCTGCATATTTTAATAAAGCTATACAGTATGCAGGGTTTATTAATTTATACTCTACACAAACAAGTGAACATGAAACATTTCATTATCTTACTTTTTTTTCCTTTATTCATAACTGCTCAGATAGTTACGGTATTACCTGCTTTCCCCAAAGCTACTGATGAAGTCACCATTACTTTTGATGCTACCAAAGGAACTCAGGGGCTTAAAGACTGTAATTGTGACATTTATTTACATACCGGTGTCATTACTGACAAAAGTTCGGGAGGAAGCGATTGGAAACATGTAGTTACCACCTGGGGACAAACTAATGCTGCCTGGAAAATGCAAAAAGTTATGGGAGAAAGCAATCTCTTTACATATAAAATAAATCCCTCTATCAAATCTTATTATAGTGTAGGCAACAATGAGACCATAAAACAAATGGCTTTTGTATTTCGTAATGCCGATGGCAGCAAAGAAGGAAAAGATGATGGAGGCAAGGATATTTTTATCGATGTTTATCCTGACGATGCAGGTTTCTCCATGTCACTTCTCAAACCTACTGAAAGGGATTTTATAGTAGAACAATATTTACATTTTCCTATAAATATTGCTCTCTCTGAACAAGCAGTAGTTTCAGTTTTTCAAGATGGGGTATTACTTTCAAGTGAGTTCTCGACAGAAATAAATCTTACTATTGATGCATCAAATGTTGGTACACATACAATAGACATATCAGCAATAAAAGATACAGATACTTTGAGCACTTCATTTAATTATACCGTACCTAAAAACAATTTGATTAAAAATCTAAACTCAGAAATAGAAGATGGTATAACAATAAAAAATGACAGTACCATAATATTCACATTATATGCTCCACAAAAAAAACATGTATTTGTTATAGGCGATTTCAATAATTGGAAAATAAATACTGAATATCAATTAAACTTGACCCCTGATGGAAAAAGATGGTGGATAGAAATTACCGGTTTAAATAAAGAAAAAGAATATGGATTTCAATATTTAGTAGATGGAAAATTGAAAATTGCTGACCCTTACAGCAATATCGTCCTCGACCCTTGGAATGACAAATATATTCCAGATGATGTTTTTCCTGACTTAAAGCCCTACCCTTTTAATAAAACAGAAGGCATTATTTCGGTATTTACCACAAGAATGGACGGTTTTAGTTGGGAAAATCCTAACTATAAAAAACCGGATAAGGATAAACTTATAATATATGAACTATTGCTTAGGGATTTCTTAAAAGACCACAGTTTTCAATCCTTGGAAGACACCTTGGATTATCTTGACAGATTGGGTATAAACGCAATTGAATTGATGCCGGTAAATGAATTTGAAGGCAATAACAGCTGGGGCTACAACCCTTCATTTCACTATGCACTTGACAAATATTATGGTGATCCTAATTCATTCAAAAGTCTTGTACAAGCGGCACATCGCAAAGGTATCGCTGTGATATTGGACGTGGTATATAACCACGCATTTAGTCAATGTCCTCTGGCACAGTTATATTGGGATGATGCTAAATTCAGACCTTCTGCAGACAATCCATGGCTAAACCAAGAACCAAAACACCCTTATAATGTAGGATACGACTTCAACCACGAATCACAGGCTACCAAATACTATGTAAAACGCGGATTGCAACATTGGATACAAGAATATCATGTTGATGGATTTCGATTTGACCTAAGCAAGGGATTTACTCAAAAGAAAAGTGCAAGTGACGGTCAAATGGCTGCATATGACGCATCAAGAATAGCAATATTAAAAGATTATGCAGATTTTATCTGGAGTATAGACAACAATGCCTATGTAATTTTAGAGCATTTTGCAACAAATAGCGAAGAAAAAGAATTAGCAAATTACGGAATGATGCTTTGGGGCAATATGAATCACGAATATCTTGAAGCGGGTATGGGATATTCGTCCAACCTATCTTGGGTTATGCACAAACAAAGAGGATGGAGCAAGCCCAATCTGGTGGGATATATGGAAAGCCATGATGAAGAGAGGGCAATGTACAAAAATATTAAATGGGGGAATTCCAATGGCTCATATTCAGTAAAAAACCTTAGGACAGCATTGATGCGTCAAGAGTTGACAGGGACATTTTTCTTCTTGCTTCCGGGACCAAAAATGATTTGGGAGTTTGGAGAATTGGGTTATGATTATTCGATAAACAGATGTGAAGACGGTAGTATAAATAATAATTGCAGATTATCCCCTAAGCCAATTCGTTGGGACTACCAAACAAATAAGGAGCGAAAGAAATTGTACAATAGATGGAGCAAATTAATCAATTTAAAAAAGAAAAATGATATTTTCAACACAACTGACTTCACTTACAAACTAAACACATATCAAAAATCAATACACCTGAATAGTGACCAAACCAATGTAGTGATTTTAGGCAATTTTGATGTAAAAAATGCCTCAATAAATCCACAGTTTCAGCATACAGGTTGGTGGTATGATTACTTCAGAGGCGATAGTCTTTTTATAACCAATACAACAGAGAAAATAAACTTTTTAGCAGGAGAATATCATGTATTTTCTGATAAAAAATTAAAGTACATTGGTTATAACAGCGTCACGAAAATTGATGATAATATAAGCATATATCCAAATCCAACATCTGATGTTATCAATATTGATTATAAAAATACAACTTCGCATTTTAATGTTGAATTATTTAGCATAGATGGACAGAAATACTTTATTAACAAAAAAGGAAGTAGGTTTAAGAATAAAATATTAACTATTAACTTGAATTTGATACCGTCCGGGCTATATATATTGAAATTTTCTAATAATAAATCAAGCATTATTAAAAAAATAATGAAAAAATAATATACTGATTTTTATATTATTGATTTATAAGCATCATATTATTAACCAATGAGACAAAAACAAAGATAGGAGAAAACCGTTATGCAAATAAGCAATTGATAATTGGTAAATATCAAAATAGCAACTGATGAAAGAGATAGATTCGTTAAAGGACTTTAAAAAATGGATTAAAAGAGGAATTCCTCACAAGGCAGCGATACAAGAACTGAATCTAAAAACATTTGATGCAGAAATATTAAAAAATTCATTCAAATCTTGTTTGTTTTTAGGATGCAAGGTATCCGATATTGCAGCTGGAAGGATAAGTAACACCGGAGGAATAGTCATCCCCAATCGCCAAGAATTCCTTTTTAAAATTCACAGGGCATTTCTATATACTCCCAAAGAGTTATTTCAGGGTTTTGATTTTAATTCAAAAAATGGATATCTTCAAACAGTAGATTACAAAATATACAAAGAATATATCCAAACAGGGATGGAAACACCTGATTCAATAGCAGTTAGTTTATCAAGAAGACTGCATGATCACAGTATCACAGATGCGCTTTACGAACTCATTGAGGGCAGAAAAGTAGTTGCCATAATGGGAGGCCATTCTATGGAAAGAAGAAATCCCTTCTATAAAAAGATTGCACTAATATCAAGATCTCTCACTAAAAAAGGATATTTAATAGTAAGTGGAGGAGGCCCCGGTGCGATGGAAGCAGCTCATTTAGGTGCTTTTTTTGCATACAGAACAAAAAACGAATTAAATAATGCAATTGACATTTTAAAAATAAGACCTACCGGAGCAAAACCAAACAAAGAATATGCAGATTATGATTGGTTGAAAAGAGCATGGATTGTGAAAGAAAAATATCCCATACCAAAGGGATATAAGAAAAAATCAACAAGTATAGGTATACCTACATATCTTTATGGGCATGAACCACCTACACTTTTTGCTACACATATTGCAAAGTATTTTGCCAATAGTGTAAGAGAGGATGGATTATTGACAATTGCAAAAAACGGAGTAATCTTTGCTCCCGGTAGTACAGGAACTATCCAAGAAATTTTTCAAGATGCCACTCAAAATCACTATGCACCTTACAATGACAAGAAAGGGAACAAAAAACAGGTTTCTCCTATGATTTTATTTGGTAAAAAAAGATGGAAAAAAGAAAAGCCGGTATGGGATTTGATAAAATCTGTCGCCAATGGACAAGTCTATGATGAACTGCTTCACTTAACCGATGAAGTAAAAAAGACAATTCAAATTATTGAGCAATACGATGAGAAAAAATATCAATTTCCGAAAGATTAGTATCGCTTCAATGCTAAAATAAGTAAAAATAATTGATGAAACTTAAATAAACTATGGATTTATTACTCACAAATAAATATTTTTTATAATTTTACTATCTCATTTACTATTTGGTCTCTACCTTATATCTATTATAAGTTTTTTGGTAGAGTTATATTCAATCTGTATATTAATAAATTAAAACTAGTACTTATGAAAAAAATTATTTTACTATTCTCGATATTTTTATCAATAAATTTAAGTTTATCAGCTCAGGAATTGTGGTTTGATGCCGGTATAAAAGGAGCATGGGGTCCTACATTAATTATTAATAAAAATGTAATGAACGAGAGTTATTTAAACCAAAAAGTATCAACAGGGTTTGGATTTGGAGGAAAATTTGCAGTGAATTTTGGATATATTCACGGCTTCACTTTTGATTTTATGTACAATACTGCACATCAATCGTACGAAGCAACAAACATAGATTATAAATCAGTTGATGTTAAATGGAAAACGTATGACTTATACGTATTGTACAGGATGTATCGAACTATAAACTACCTTGAACTAGGCGCTAAATTCTCCAAAGTTGCCAGTTTTCAAAATAATGATGTTATTTCTACTGAAAATTATGTGCCAAATTATCCTTCTGCTGTTTTAGGATTTGGATGGTATATATTCGGTAATAAATCATTTACGGGAACATTAGGTTTAAGGTTTGAATATGCATTCAATGACATATTGAGCAAAACCGGAAAAGAAAACGGTTACCCTGTCAATCCATACAAGACACAGCCTTACGACAAATACACTACCACCAATCCGTTAATAGCTCAATTATCATTTGAGATTAATTGGGGTCTTGGGTATTTTGCCAAGACAGCTTGTGGAGGAAGGCATCATTTTTTCTCTTTTTAAAATAACATCCGTGATATATTGTTAATTATTCCATATTTTACATATTAATTGAACTTTTAGTTTAAAATTGATGTTTGGTAATTGACAATAACGAAGAAGTTTAGATTTATAAATTCAAAAGCATTTATTGGGATTCAAAATATAAATTTGATGAGATACTGTTTAAACTACTTTGTATTTTAATAAAATAAAAAACTAAATTTATTATGGGATTATTTTCTTTCTTAAAAAATGCAGGGACTAAATTATTTGGAAGCAAAGCTGAAGCAAATGATGAATCTGCAAAGGTAGACAAAGTGATTGCTCTAAAAGAAGCAGTATTAGGTCTTGAATTGAGCATTAATGATTTTGAAATTGATGTAGATGGAGACACCGTAAACGTTAAAGGTGTTGTAGATTCTCAAGAAATCAGAGAAAAAGTTATTCTTGCTTTAGGTAATGTAAATGGGGTAGCAACTGTAGTTGACGAGATCGAAGTTATCACACCTGAGCCAGAAGCTGTCTTTTATGAGGTAAAAAGCGGAGATTCTCTTTCCAAAATTGCAAAAGCTCATTATGGAAATGCTATGAAATACAATGAGATTTTCGAAGCAAACAAACCTATGCTAAAAGATGTTAATCTAATTTATCCCGGACAAGTATTAAGAATACCTCCGTTAAAAGAAGATTAAACAAAATATATGTATAAAAAACAAGAGCTTGCTGAAAAGTAAGCTCTTTTTTATTAATTTTGGGTTTTATTTTCAAATTAAATGATAAATGCATAAAAATTATTTTTTAATAATCTCTATATTAGTTACAATAACTTTTTCATGTACTTCTAATGTTCAGATAAATGAACAAATACAATCCAAATGGATCGTTGATAAAGCAATGAGAAATGGTAGATTGACTTCGACAATGGAAAATGGATTCTTTAAATTTTGGCATCTTGATTCCCTAGAGACAAATATTTTGGGAGAAAAAATCAAAGCTCATTATCATTTAGATAAAAATATAATTATTTGCAGCAGCGAATTACCACAATTTACCGTTGATAAAGCAGGCGCGGATACTTTAGTCTTAAAAACAAAAATAAGCGAGTATCATTTTTCTTTCACTTTAATAAAAAGTCATAAAAAATGAAAGCTTTAGTAAATTTATCAATAGGATTACTTTTTTTTATATTTATTATTTATCCCCCATCTATCAATGCCTTAAGCATCAGCATAACGAGTGCTCAGTTTCAGTACAACGACAGTAAGTATATCGAGTTCTATATTCAGGTAATTGGCAAAACTGCTACATTTATAGATGTTGATACAAATTCAATGAAAGCTACAATTGATTTTACCTTTCTACTTAAAAAGAATGGTAAAATAGTCAACTTTGATAAATTTTCGCTTCAAAGTCCTATATCGTATTTCAAGAAAGACTTTATAGGCTTGAGAAGATTCAAAGTAGATACGGGTACATATTCAATTGAGATTAATGCGATTGATGCAAATAACCAAGAAAATAAATTTAGATATAAAAATGATTTAGATATTGATTTAGATTCTAGGAAAGTATGTATCTCAGGTATTCGGCTTTTAGCTGATGTAAAGAAAAGTGAAGATATTAATAATCCTTTTGTAAAAAACGGTTTTTATATGGAGCCTGCATTATCGTATTTTTTACCCCAAAAGGTTCATTCGTTAGGAATATATTTTGAAGTATACAATCTAGATAAATATTTGGATAATTATAAAGTGAATATCCAGCTAAAGAAAGGATATAAAGGTTCTCAATCAAATATTATTTTCACCAATAAGATCAATGTTAAAAAGATTGAACTATTGCCGGCTTTGACTAGCATTGATATAAATGGCCTACCCTCTGGAAATTATCATTTGCAAGCAAATATTATTGATTCCAATAACAAGATAATTTATAGTAGATTTGTCAATTTTCAGAGGAGCAACCCAATATCCGAATCCATAACCAAAATAAAAAAGAAAACTTACAAAAATTCATTTGTAAAAAAAATACCAAAGGACAGTTTATACTATTCATTGCGCGCACTTTTACCTATAGTGACCGGAGAACAATCCATTTCATTGAATAAAGTACTCTCAGATAAAATTGACAGGAAATCAAGATTTTTCTTATGGAATTTTTGGGTTGATAAAAACAATGCACATCCTGAAATGGAATATAAGGAATATATGAAATACGCCAGAGCTGTAGACATCACATTTAGGTCACAACTAGGCTATGGGTTCGAAACAGATCGAGGCATAATTTATCTCAGATACGGTAAGCCTTCACAGGTCATATCACAAACGAGCGAACCCAATGCCCCTCCCTATGAGATTTGGTTTTATGATGCAATTGAACAAGGACAACAAAGAAATATTAAGTTTTTATTCTACATGCCTTCTCTGGCGCACAATGATTATGAATTATTGCATTCGAATTGTAGAGGAGAAAAAAATAATCCTACATGGATATATAAACTATATAGTAAGAGAACAGACGCCAATGAAAAAAATAACAAACAGGGGCAACTGTCGCAATATTACCAAATGTTGAAAAACAGTTATGACAATAATGCTGTTAGAATATGGGAAGAATTAAAGTAAATAGAGAATAAAATCAAGATTGAGATTGAGATTGAAGCGATTTAAAACAAAGATTATGTTAAAGAGATTTATATTTTTTTTAGTGCTTTTTTTAATAATTATAGTTAAAGTACAGGCTCAAACGGGAACTATCAGGGGAAATATCTTCGATAAAGAAACGGGAGAACCAATTATTTACGGTAATGTCTTTTTAGAAGACGGTAAAAATAATACGACTACCGATTTAGACGGATTTTTTATTCTCAATAAGATTCCTTTAGGTAAACATACAATAAAAATATCTTATATCGGATACAAACCAAGTGAAGTTTCTTTTGAAATAAAGAGTAACGGCAGTATTGTCTACAAAAAAATATTTATAGTCACGGAAGGAGTCAAGCTCAAATCCGTCGATATTACAGCCCAAAAAAGCAGAAGAAAATCCGAGACGAGAATATCTAAATTAGAAATATCCCAAAAACAGTTAAAAGCTATGCCTTCCATTGGAGGTGAAGCCGATATAATACAATATTTACAGGTAGTACCGGGGATTATATCAACAGGAGATCAAGGCGGACAATTATATATTAGAGGAGGTTCACCTGTCCAAAACAAAATCACATTGGATGGCTTGACCATCATTAATCCATTCCATTCGATTGGTTCATTTTCAGTATTTGAAACAGAAGCTGTAAAAAACGTCGATGTTCTTACCGGTGGATTTAATGCTGAAAATGGTGGTCGTATTTCAGCTATCGTTAATATTAAAACAAAAGATGGCAATAAGAAGAGATTAGGAGGCTTTATCGCTGCCAATCCATTTTTGGTAAAATCAATGATTGAAGGTCCAATTGTAAAACTTTCGGAGAAAAATGACTTCAACGCTTCATTTATGATCACCGGTAAAAAATCTATTATAGAAAAATCAGCTTCTATACTCTATCCTTATGTGTCAAGTAAGGACTCTGTGGGTTTACCTTATGATTTTGAAGATTTATATGGCAAATTATCATTAAATCTGGGAAACGGAAGTAAAATAAATTTATTTGGATTTAACTTCAAAGATAATTACAACAACCCTAAAATTACATCTTTAGGTTGGAAAAACACGGGGGGAGGAATGAATTTTAAAATAATCCCAGGATCCAGCAGCCTTATCATAGCTGCTATTTTTGGATATTCAAAATATTCTACAGAAACAATTGGCCTGGATAAAAAAAGACGATTTAGCCAATTGAAGGATTTTACTACTGTTTTTAATTTTTCCTACTTTGGTGACACTTACAAGGTGGAATATGGTTTTGAAGTGAATACAATTCATACAAATTTCGTTTTTGACAATATCTTTGACCAGACAATAAAGGAATTCCAAAACACAACAAACATCAGTTCTTTCCTTAAATTCAGGAAAAACTGGGGAAACTTAATCGTAGAACCCGGGGCCCGAATCAATTACTACGCATCGTTAGGAGACATGAAATTTGAACCTAGATTTAGTTTCAAATACAATATCAATAATGATTTGAGATTAAAAGGTTCGGCGGGTATGTACACACAAAATATAATTAGCACATCAAATGATAAAGATGTTGTAAATTACTTTATTGGGTTTATTTCTAGTCCTGAGGAAGACGTATACTCATACGTAGACAAAAAGAATACAAAAAACAAACTGCAAAGTGCGATACATGGAATATTTGGTGTGGAATATGATATATTGGATAATCTACAGTTCAATTTTGAAACATATTTCAAGGATTTTACACAATTGATTGTTATTAACAGGAACAAAAGAAAACTGGAAGATCCCAATTATGTAGTAGAAACAGGAAAAGCGTATGGATTTGATTTTTCTACAAAATATGAATTAAAAAATCTTTATCTATGGTTAACATATTCCTTAGGTTTTGTTGATAGAAATGATGGCCAACAGATTTACCCCACAGTATTTGACAGGAGACACAATATAAATGTACTTGCAAATTATAATTTTGGCAAAGATTATTCTTGGCAACTCGGAGTAAGATGGAATTTTGGTTCCGGATTTCCATTTACAAAAACACAAGGGTTTTACAACCAACTGTTTTTCAAGAATGGTGTAGATTCGGATTACAAAACTGAAAATCCCGACAATATTGGGATAGTATATTCTTCTCTTAGAAATGGAGGAAGGCTTCCCTACTTTCACCGTTTAGATTTATCATTGCAAAAAACAGTGAAATTCTCCAAGCATCTGAATGCAGAGATCTCCGCAAGTATAATCAATGTTTACAACCGAAAAAACATTTTCTATTTTGATAGAATTAACTATAAAAGAGTCAATCAACTACCAATATTACCTGCACTAGGAATCAAATTTGGTTTCTAGAATTAAAAAAATGAAAATGAAAAAAGCTTTTATAATATTTAGTGCAATAATATTTTCTTTTCAATGCACTCATAAAAAAGATACAATGAAAACCGAAACTAAATCCAAGCCAGAAATCAATCCGATACTTACTGATTGGGATACACCTTTCGGCACAGCTCCTTTTGATAAAATAAAAAGTGAAGATTATTTACCGGCTATTGAATCCGGAATGAAAGAGCATGATTTAGAAATAAAAAACATAGTTAATAATAAGGACAAACCAACATTCTCAAATACAATTATCGCTTTTGAAACAAGTGGAAAACTCTTAAAAAGAGCATCATTGCTTTTTGATGCAGTAGAATCTGCAAACACAAATGACGTATTGAAAGCAACTTCAAAAAAGATAAGACCGGAATTATCTTCTCATTACGACAAAATTAAAATGAACAAGAAATTGTTTGAGCGTATTGATAAAATTTATAAGCAAAAAGATAAACTTGGGCTTTCGTCAGAAGATAAAAAACTCTTAGAAGAAACTTATAAAATATTTATTAGGTCAGGTATCAATCTAGCCGATAAAAAACAAGAGCGCCTCAAGAAAATAAACAAGAGGCTTTCAGAACTTTCTCAACAATTTGGGGACAATCTTCTAGAAGAGACCAATAATTTTGAACTTCATGTTACAAATAAAAATGATCTAGGTGAAATGCCTGATAATTTTATAGAAGCAGCTGCAATCGAATCTAAAAAAAGAGGGCATAAAACAGGTTGGTCTTTTACTTTACAACGACCTAGTATTTATCCGTTTTTAGACTATTCGACCAATAGGAATCTAAGAGAAAAAATATATAAAGGCTATACTAATCGAGCTAATAATGGTAATAAATTTGACAACAAAAAGGTTTTGGAGGAAATGGTCACTCTAAGAATAGAGAAAGCACATATTCTCGGCTATGACACATATTCTGACTTTATATTATCAGATAATATGGCACAAACTCCTGATAAAGTGTACAAACTGTTAATGAAAGTATGGAAACCGGCATTAAAAACAGCAAAATACGACAGGGAACTTCTTGTAAAAATGATGAAAGAAGATGGAATTTCAGATAAATTCAGAGCTAGTGATTGGAGGTATTACGTAAGACAAATACGAAGTAAAAAATATAGCTTTAATGAAGATCAAACAAGACCGTATTTTGAAGTAAATGCAGTAAGAAATGGGGCTTTTACCCTTGCGAATAAATTATTTGGACTGACTTTTAAGGAGCGTAAAGATATTGCTATCTGGCACAAAGACCAAGAAGTATTTGAAGTATTAGATGATACAGGTAAACATGTAGGGATAATTTATATGGACTTTTTTGCCAGACCAAGCAAAAAAGGAGGCGCTTGGATGAATGAATTGAGAATGCAATCAAACATCGATAAATTCATCACTCCGATTGTAACAAACAATTTTAACTTTCCTGCACCTACAAAAAATAATCCCTCATTATTGAGTTTCTCTCAGGCTCAAACAGTATTTCATGAGTTTGGTCATGGTTTGCACGGATTATTGTCAAATGTTAAATATGCATCACTCTCAGGTACAAATGTACCTAGAGACTTTGTTGAATTTCCATCACAGGTAATAGAAAATTGGATGAGTGAACCGCAAGTACTGAAACTGTATGCAAAGCATTATAAGACAGGTGAAGTCATTCCTTCTGAAATGGTGAAGAAGATGAATGCCGCCAATGGTTTTGATGTAGGTTTTAGGACCGTAGAATACCTAGCCGCTTCATTTTTAGATATGGATTGGCATAGTCTATATGAAGCCCCTAAGGAAAAGACAATAGAATTTGAAAATAGTTCAATGAAAAAAATAGGACTTATAGATGAAATAATACCAAGATACCGAAGTACGTATTTTGCACATATTTTTTCAGGAGGGTATTCGGCAGGATATTACAGCTATCTTTGGTCAGAGATACTAGATGCAGATGCTTTTGAAGCTTTCAAAGAAACGGGCGATGTACTAAATCCAGAAGTTGCAAAAAGATACAAGAAACTGATTAGTTCGGGTGGAACAAAATCCGGAATGGAACTCTATAAAGAATTTAGAGGAAGAGAGCCCAAAATCGAAGCCCTATTAAAGAGAAAAGGGTTTAAGTATTGAGTGCTGTATTTTCCGAAACACTCTTATTACTGTCTGTTCATAAAGTCATTAAAATTCAAAAATCAAGCACTAAGACAACTTACGGAATAACTTCCAACATTATTATTTGATTTAATTGAGGATTAAACATACTAAAATTATTGTCAGATACCAATACAAGGGTTTTGTGACCATTGGGCAAAGTAGGCCCAAAAGTAATACCTTCAATATTGTCAACTATACCGTTAGTAAGTTTATTTCGAATTGATTCAAAATCAAATAACAGTTCTTTTTTTGCAGCCATAAATCTACTTTTTTTCAAAGAACTAATATTTTTTATATCTGTAGCATTTTTTGCATTTACCTTATATATTTTTACAGTATTACCTCCATCATCATATCCGGAAGCATAAGCTCTCTCAACAAAAAGAAATATGGTATCATTAACAGATAGTATTTCAGGCAAGCCGTTTACTCTAAACTTTCCTTTTGGTTTTGAGTCTTTAGGGATAGGATCAAGATAATAGGCAAATTGAAATTCTACTATCCCTGTTTCTTTGTTTATTTTTGAAATTCTTGTTGGTGAGTTAGTATGATACAATTTGGGTTCTTCTCCATCTTCTTTTAACGGTAACTCCATACCTAACCAATAAATATTTTTATTCAGGCTCATTGACAAACATTCAAATGTTCCATTTTGTCTTGGACCGGTATTTTTGTTATCATCGACTCTAAAAATACCAGGTGTTGCGTATTTTTTTAATACCTTCCCCATCCTATTGATTTTAAAAACAGCAGGATTGACTCCCTTTCTAATAGCACCTTCACTCGTCCATAAAAAATTATCGTAAAATTTATCATATCTTACAGACTCAGGATCAACAAACTGATCATCTACATCAATAGATATCATATCAGTAATATTAAATTTTTTATTATTTAACAGATCAAATCTTAAATCAAATTCATAGATTCTAACCGGTTTTTTCTTATCATCTGAAATAACGTAATACTTACCATTAGCAAAATCAATTCCGGATAATCCACCTACAATAGTTTTTTTATACATTGTATTGTCAGGAATAACGATTTCTCCAATAAACTTCAATGAAGTAATAGACCCGGATTCAACAGGCTTAATAAGTTTTTTATTAATATTACAACCATTCACAATCAGAAATGCGATAAAAAAGGACAAATAACTAAAATAATTTTTCATAAGTACATTATAAAATTACACACAAAATAAATAAATACTATTTAACAAAGTTTTTTTCAATAAAAAGTTGTAATTTCGGTAAAAATTAAAACTTATCATAATGAAATACATAATAATGCTCTTTTTTATATCCACCATTACTCTTTCTTGCAACAAAGACTATAATGATTCTATCCAAGAATATATAAAATCTCACAATTTAGAAGCTAAAAAACATGAATCTGGAATATATTATATAATTGAGACAGAAGGCTCAATTGAACATCCTGAAGTATCAAATATAGTGACTATGAATTATAAAGGTTACTATTTGGATGATGAAAAATTTGATTCATCGTATGACCGAGGAAAACCCTTAGTATATCCTTTAAACCAACTAATCAGAGGGTGGCAAATTGGTGTTCCATTATTTGGAAAAGGAGGAAAAGGCAAACTAATTATCCCTCCAAATTTTGGTTACGGAAGCAATCCCTCAAATGGAATAAGATCAGATGCAGTATTAATATTTGACATTGAGCTTATAGATTTTAAATAAAAAACAAGAGCAGGAAGTGAAATTAAAAATTCAATTGTTCTTTATTTCTACATTATTATTAAGTAATATTGCTTTCTCTCAATTCTCAATTGGTTTTGTAATTGGTGGTATTGGCTATCATCCAAAAACAGATAAAAACTCTAAATTTTATAAATGGAAAATTGATAAAAAAGGTAAGTTTGTAGGATACTCAAGCATTAGTATAATCACAAATTACAGGTGCAGTCAATATTTTGGATTCAAAGTAACTCATACAAAAATATTTCATGATTGTGCAGGGAAAAAAGCAGGAGTCACACATATCGGTATAAACCTTTATGATGATGTAATCGGCTGGAATAACCCAAGTCATGAATTCAGTTTAAGCTTTGGTCCACTATGGTATTATCGCAAGAACTGGACACAAGAACCGGAATATCAAAACGATCCTAATTTCATCATATTATTAAAAAATAAACTATGGGAGAGAAAATTTATTTGGTATGGCGGCACTATTGAATACAACTATAATCTACTTCAAGGTTATTCATTCTCAACAAATATTTTACCTGGTTATCCATTCTTATATACTGCAGTATTCGGAGTAAAAAAAACTATACAATAAACAATATTTACTTCCAATAATCTTACTTAATCATTACAGATATCGATAGAGTGCTACTATACATCAAAAGTATACCATTAATAATCATTAAATGTATACCGACACAGATAAAAAAAGTACCCAACTATCATAATGTCTTCCCCGAGATAAAATAAGAGAGATGCGCTCGTGGTATATTCTTTTTGTATAAGTATATTTTTGCATTCAATTGATTTGCCCTTTCAGGGCGTTGATATTTTTATTGTCATTATCCCCGGCTTTCTGCCGGGTCTGAATTGGTTTGGGCTTTCAGCCCGAAGTTGTTAGTTTACACATACAGAGATATATTATGTCGTCCCCAAGGCAAGATTGGGGCAAGCTCCTACGGGACTTGTTTTTGTCGCAAATAAATTTGCG
>JALSPK010000185.1 GCA_026986005.1 Saprospiraceae bacterium | reverse complement strand
CAAATGCATGATTTCCTCTTAATTGCATCGTATTAAAATCCCTCGATTGATATGAAAGCAATCTCTCCTTATATCCAATATTTTCATCATACCTATATCCACCTTGAGCTCTCGTTATTTTTCTCCCCGAGTTATTGTGCAATAAAGTAAATCCAATTTTATTGAAAGGTGATAATTTATAGGATGCATTAATTATAGATCCAATAAAAACTTGATCAACCCCTTTTTCTACATTGTATATTCTTTGTTTCTTAAGGGTATCTGTTTCCGATGAGATATAAAAGTACCTACCTGAAAGCCCATTATTGTAATAAGAAAAATCTCTTTTGTAAGATATACTTGCATTAAAACCTAAGGTTTTGCCAAAAAATTCAACTTGATTACCAAATGAAAGTCCAAATTTATAATTCATAGGCTGCGAAACGGTCTTTATATCAACATTCTTATTGAACTTTCTTACGAGTTTATTAGCTTCGTCAGGATGTGTTGCAGCAAACGAAGTTTCAAGCTTGTCTCCCGCAGTACCAATTCCTTTTGGTATCTCTCTGGAACCGTCATCAAAACCAAGCCAATCAGTAGTACTACCTTCATGAGAAATAAAACCATCAACAAAGTTAGCTTGCCTATTGTATCCCAGACTAAAAGACAACTTTGCTATGAGTTTTGCAGGAAAATCTTTTGTTTTTATATCAACCAATCCCCCTGTAAAAGATCCGGGCAAATCCGGGGTAAATGATTTATAAACTATAATATTATCAATTGTATTTGTTGGGAAGATATCCATTTCCACAGAATTTTTATCCGGATCCAATCCGGGTATTGACATACCGTTAACAGTAGTCATACTATATCTTCCGCCCAGGCCTCTAATAAATACATATTTGCCATCCTGAACAGAAACACCTATTACTCTTTTCATTGCAGCTCCTGCATCACTATCACCTGTTATAGAAAAAGACTGACTAGATATTCCATCTATGGTATTTAAACTTTTTCTTTGCAAAGTCTGAACTGAATTTTCACTATTATTTATCGCCCTTGCTGTTACCACAACCTCATGCATTTCAAAAGAATTATCTCCTAGTTTAATTGTCCCCAAATCTATCACATCATCACTTACTTTAATATCTTGAATACTCTTTTTTTCCAATGAAATATATGAAATAGAAATACTGTATACTCCACTTTCTAAATCTTCCAAAATAAAATTACCATCAATATCGGTGACTGTTCCTTTCCCTTCAACACCTTCGACAATAACATGTGCTCCTATTACCGAAAGTCCATCGTTATCTATAACAACACCTTTAATCGAACCACTACCTGCAAATGCCTTTGCAGAAACCAAAATTAATACAATTATTAATTCAATATACACTTTAAATTTTTTATTCATAATAGTATTATTTTAATACAAATAGCCTACTTTCAAAGTAAGCTATTCGCAATTTTTAAAAACGAGACTAATTATTATAATTAATGATACTACTTAATAGTAGATATAAGTGACCATCCATCAATCCATCTTGTATTTGAACTTGGATCAAAAGCTCCTTTATAAGAAGTGGGGTCAATGACTCCATTTGTGTGACTTCCTATCTCACCTAAATCATTGGAAGGGATATATTTATCATTCATACCA
>JALSPK010000184.1 GCA_026986005.1 Saprospiraceae bacterium | reverse complement strand
TAAATATGAAAAAATTACTTTTGTTAACTTTCTTTATGATTTTTTCCGGAAGGGGTTATAGTCAAATGCAAAAAATATTTAGTAAATTTCCTTATGATGATAGTGGGTTTGGAATACTGAATGAAAATTTAAGTGGTGACACCCTTATAGTATTTGGATATAAAAGACTAGATACATTTCCAAATCAGGAAACACCTGAAACTGACAGCTGTAGCATGACAAGTTTTGTGATTATAAATAAAAAATGGGAAAATGTTTTTTATCAAAGCTTTAAACATTCATGGTATAAATACAGTAATTATTCTGAAGGTCGATATGTTGAGTATACAGTAAGGGATGGTAATAATCTTTTTGATTTAATAGAAATCTTTAAGCTTGGCAATGATAAAAGATTTTATGTCGAAGATACGATTAAAATACCTTATCAATCAAAATTCAATTCCCATGGGCTGCCAAGAGTAAAATTGTACAAAGATATGATGGTTTTAGTGTATGGTAGTTACGAATTTTTTAAAGATAATTATTTTTTAAATATTTTAATTTACTATTTAAAAGATGGCAAATGGTATCTAAGTGATAGGTATAAATATGATATTAGAAAAATTAGTCTTTACAGGAATATTGTGGAAATAAATGAAAAGTTCTTAGTTATTGGGGCTTGGGGTCTTTACTTAAAAGGTGAAGGCAATGGTAAGGTTTTTATTTATAAAAATAGTGGGGGACACTGGGAGGAGTTTCAACAAATTATTCAACCTGACCCTTATTTTGAGAGGAGCGGTTTTGGAGGCGTCATTTCTTTATCGCCTGATAATAGGTTCTTAGCTATTGGAGCTGTTCGTGATTCTAGTGGATTAGTCAATGGTTACTATAATAGGTGCATATACATATATAAGAATAGTGGAGACAAGTGGGAATTACATCAGAAGTTGAGCAAAAGACAGAGCACATTGACTACTTATTTTGGTGCCTCTTTTGACATCAATGGAGAAGAGTTGTTGATTGGTGACGCTGGTAGGTACAAAGTTCCTGATGTTCCCTTTTTTAACAAGGGCGTAGTAGATTATTATAAGTTGATAGGAGGTGTATGGACAAAGGTGGGAGAGATAAAGCCTCCCGCATCGGATAAATCACATGGATTGTTTGGGAGCCATATAGTGAGGAAAGGAGAAACGGTTTTTGTTGAAGCTTCAGCAGATTCAACTTATTATCATGATAAGTTTGGTGGGCCCATTCATTTTTTTATACAGTTCAACGGTGCCGCCTACATCTTCCAAATTCCAGCCCGTGATACTCTTCGTGCCGAAATATGTCAGGGACAGAGCTATACATTCAATGATACGGTGATATATGACGAGGGGCAATATACGGATACCTTGCTGGCTTCGTATGGAGTGGATAGCGTAGTGCAGCTATATCTCACGGTACATCCTGCAGAGAGAGTGGAGATAGATACTGTGCTATGTGAAAAAGGGGATATACTGCAGGTGGGAGATAGTATATTGACGGAAGCGGGATCGTATGAGATAGGACTCAAGGATATGTCCGGCTGTGATAGTATAGTCACGGTGCATTTGGATTATGAAAGTCTGGAAGTTGCGGATAGCATCACGGCGGATTACGGGTGTGAAAACGGCAAAATAGACC
>JALSPK010000183.1 GCA_026986005.1 Saprospiraceae bacterium | reverse complement strand
TGTCTATAAAGTGCTTGATTTTTGAAAAATAAAGATTTTTGATGAGATTTTTGTCTTTCTGAGGATTAGTGATGCCTTAGCATCAGTAATTTGAATAAAGAAAAAATATCGCAAAAAGATTATTTTTCAATTTTAATGACTTTGTGGACAGACACTAAATAGCATATGTCTATAAAGTGCTAATTTTAAAAATCAAGCACTTTATAGACAGACACATTAATATTATCCGGTAAAATCAAAATACATTTTCCATTTTTTCACGTTATACAAATATATATACGTGACTAAACGAATGCAGGTAATAATAAACTTATAACAAACCGCTACTAATATGCTGATTATAAAAAGTTTAATTTTCATTTCTTCATCTTCAAGAAATATTTCAATAGCTAAAGCAATGCAAAAATCTTATTCTATGAAAACACACTATCTATTCACAGCTGTTTTTCTTTTGATAATTCCAAATATTTTTTCTCAGGGACTTCATGGATATAACATTGATAATGCTGGAGAGCCGGTACAATCAAATAATAAATTATGTGTTAAAAACCGAGCTATAAATGCAGGCCAAATTGACTCAATACCTTTTTATCGACAAACTGAAAAACACATTTCAAAAAGCATAAACGGAGATATATGGCTTAGAGACTCCATTTATTATTATCAAGGCAATAATGAAGATTGGATTTTGAATTCCAAATATCTAGTAATAGCACGTGACAAAAAGAACAGGACGATTCTAGCTAAAAATTTCCTAATTGATTCAAATAAAAACTGGGTGAATTCTAAATTAACTATTGTAAGTTATTATGACAATGATATCTTAAAAGACTCATTAGTGTTAGAATGGAATCCGGAAGAGCAATCTTATAATGACACAATCTTTCATAGAATGAATAATCCTAAAGGAGATATAATAGAGCTAGTAATTATGCGACTTGTTTTAAATGGGTTTAATGGTAATTCTCACAAAAACTATATAAAAGAAAAGTACAGCTACAACAGTAATTACAAATTAGTTAGATATTCAAAATACAATAGAAGGGAAAAACAAAATTGGGAAAAAAGAGAAACGAGAGTATATACTTATGAAAATGGACATTTAATAAATTTGATCAAACATTTTTTCTTATTTTGGGATTACGATCAAATCAATCCAGAAAAGATGGAAAATTATATTTATACTTATGATGACCATGGTGATAATATTATAGAAGTACTACAAAAGAAAAAAACAGAAACAGACTCATGGATCAATTACATTAAATATATCAATACTTATTATACGGATTCAAAATTGAAAACACAGATTTATCAAGAGTGGAACATAGACAATAATAAATGGGAAAACTATTTTTTCTCTAAAATAAAGTATGAAAATGACAAAGTAATCAGTCAATACTGGGATAAATGGGAAAACGATACATTTAAAACATATTACAGAGAGTTATTTACATATAATACTAATAGAGAATTGATTCATAAATTAATTCAATATTACAACGCTAATGATGATACATGGGGGAATAGCAAGGAATACATACACAAATATAATGATTTTGGCCGTAAGATCCTTTATGTTTTTTTAAAAAGAAATAAACGTACCACTAAACATAAAACAGAATATGATTCTGAAAATAGATTTCTCAATTTTACATGGTTAACAGGAAGTGAAAATAATACTTGGATTAATCGTTGGTTTACCAGCGCCTTATATTCTGCAAACCAAAAACAAGTAACATACCTGTCCAACTTTTGGGACAAAGAGAAAAATCAATGGGCTGAAAATACATTGGATAAGTATTATTATGATGATTATGATAATCTAATTGAATATACCAACAGAAAAAAAGAAAAAGAGGAAGCTATCTGGGAAAATAACTATAGAAAAGTATTTTTTTGGTCTAAAAAACTTGTAAATAAAGTAAAAGAAATCAATAATCAAATCACTCTCTATCCAAATCCATGTTCAAGCTTTATTGACATTTCAGGGTTCAGATCTAACCAAAGCCTTAAAAAGATTCAAATATTTTCAATCTATGGACAGCTATTAAAAAAATCAGAGAGTAGATCAAATGAAATTCATTTAAATCTCTCTAATATTAGGAAAGGAATATACATTTTGAAAATAATTAGTGATAATAAAATGACAAAGAAAAGATTCCTCAAGATATAATCATAGGTAGAACAAACCAGTATTTTACTAAAATAAGAGCCAAAATTAAAATTATAAAAAATTTAATACTAATTTTGTTTTCTTATGGATAAAGCTACTTATATTTTTATTTTCATTATTGTTATCCTTTCGATGGTTGTCGGGATATCTCAAAGCACTAATCCTTTTGAAATTCAATCAAGAGGCAGTAAGCAATCCCCTATTCAATCTCAAAAAAACATTTTTGAATTAGAAAATACTTTTGCAGATACCACAGTTCAAGAACAACCTACAAAAAATGAGCATAATCCATTCGAATTTAACAAAATAACTAAAAAGAAAAAACAGCTACATTCATCCAATTTGACTCAAAAGAATGTAAAGCACAAACAAAATAAGTATAGTGGCTCATCAGATTTTCTATTATGGTTAACGCTATTTATACTGGTTTTTATCGCTATATTGCTAAGCATAAACAGAAATCTTATAACCAAAATAATAAAAGTAGTATGGTATTATAATAACACAAATTATTTATTAAGAAGTTTCAATAAAAGAGAGTTTTTATTTTATTTTTTCTTATTCTGCAATTTTATTTTTAATCTATCAATCTTTATTTATATTTTTATTAAAAACAATCACGGATTTAGTGGCATAGATTTCTTTATAAGGATCCTTGGGTTAGTAGCTTTGGTCTATATTATAAAACATTTAACAATCATACTATTTAATTATACCTTCCCTTCTTTAAAATCGATGGTTTTATACAATTTCACGATCCTTCTATTCAATATCTCGTTGGGTATATTTCTGATCCCAATAAACTTAATCATCACATATAGTGTCTCTTCTATCTCTTCAATTTTTGTCATTTTTGGACTGGTAATCATTGGCATCATGTACTTAATTCGTCTTTTTAGAGGATTTTTAGTTACATATAATTACTTTACCATTAGTATTTTTCATTTTTTTATTTACCTTTGCGCTTTTGAAATTTTACCCTTGTTGTTTTTATACATGTTTTTTATGAATTATTTGTAAAATCGGGTTCTAAACTAATTCAAAAATCGCAATATGGCTACAGAAAATAAAGCGGCCAAAGAAAGGCAAATAGAAGTGAAATCTATTTTAATTTCACAACCTAAACCGACATCTGCCAGATCACCGTTTTTTGATTTGGCTGAACGCAGAAACGTGAAAATAGATTGGAGACCATTTATTGATGTCGTTCCGGTAGACAACAAAGAATTTAGACGCAACAGAATCAATCTTGAAGATTTTACAGCGATAATAATGACGAGTAAAAACGCTATTGATTTTTTCTTTAAGAAATGTAAAGACTTAAAGATTACCATGCCAACCTCAACTAAATATTATTGCAAAACGGAGGTAATTGCGAACTATCTTCAAAAATATATTGTATACAGAAAACGTAAAATATTCTTTGGTCAAAAAATGCTTGAAGACATACTCCCCTCATTTGATAGATTCAAAGAAGGAGAAAAATTCTTGCTACCAACTTCAAATTTGGGAAGTGTAGGTGTTGTGAACTTTCTCAATAGTAATGACATTGAAGTTACCGAATTAAAAATGTTTGAAACAATTTCTTCCGATTTATCCGATTTGAGCAACATCACATATGATATGTTGGTTTTTTTCAATCCATTAGGAATAAAGTCGCTATTTGAAAACTTTCCTGATTTCAAGCAAAATAAAACCAGGATTGCCGTATTTGGTCAGAAAACGAAAGAAGAAGCAGAAAAACATGATTTGTTTATTGATATAATGTCACCAACTCCAAAATCCCCATCAATTATTACAGCAATTGATGAATATATATTGGAAGCAAACGGTAAATAGTGTCTCAAATTACTGATGCTAAGGCATCACTAATTATCAGGAAGACAAAAATCTTTTCAAAAATCTTTATTTTTCAAAAATCAAGCACTTTATGGAAAGACACTAAATAATTATTAATTGCTCTTATTTTCATTTCATTCATTGTATTTTTCTTAACTTCGCGGTTTAATAAAATATATTATTATGTCTGTAAATGCATTTGATAAGGCAAAAGAGTTGATGGAAGAAATAAAAAATTTCAAAATCAACAATGAGCAAGAAAAAGAAATTTTTAGAAAAAGATTTGTAGGAGCAAAAAACATAATCAAACCTCTATTTGGTGAAATAAGAAATATTGCAAATGAAGATAAAAAAGCATTTGGCCAATATCTTAATGAGATGAAACAAACTGCGGAAAAAATATTTGCCGAAGCAAGTGTTAAATTGGAGATGATAGCAGATAGCAATACAACGCAAAACATAGACCTAACTAGATCTGCAGAGCCTATAAAACTAGGGACTAGACACCCTATATCCATAGTGAATAATAAAA
This sequence comes from Saprospiraceae bacterium, assembly GCA_026986005.1. Classification (GTDB taxonomy): domain Bacteria; phylum Bacteroidota; class Bacteroidia; order Chitinophagales; family Saprospiraceae; genus JADJGA01. The sequence goes on along the minus strand of JALSPK010000183.1, from coordinate 22,159 downwards.
TTATCGATATATTTACTAAATTAGGTTTTACGGTAGCAGAAGATAGGGAGATTGAAGATGATTGGCACAATTTTACAGCCATGAACACTCCTGAAGATCATCCCGCTCGAGATATGCAAGATACTTTTTATCTTAAAGATTCCGTGGAGAGGCTTTTGCGGACTCATACTTCATCGGTTCAGTCAAGATTGATGACAAGCACAAAACCTCCTATAAGAATAATAGCACCGGGAAGAGTTTACAGAAATGAAACTATTTCCGCAAGATCACATGCACAGTTTCATCAAGTAGAAGGTCTATATATTGATGAAGGTGTTTCATTTGCAGATTTAAAACAAACATTATTGTATTTCGCACAAGAAATGTATGGGAAAAATACGAAGATAAGACTAAGACCAAGTTATTTCCCTTTTACTGAGCCAAGTGCTGAAATGGATGTTTATTGGGGTCTAAACGATGAAGTGGATTATCGGATTACAAAGGGAACCGGATGGTTGGAGATTTTAGGATGTGGGATGGTTGATCCTAATGTTTTGGACAATTGTGATATTGACCCTGTTAAATACACGGGATTTGCATTTGGTATGGGAATAGAAAGACAAGCAATGCTATTGCACAGAATTGATGACATCAGAGCATTCTTTGAAAATGACGTAAGATTTTTAGAACAGTTTAAATCGGTATTTTAACAGTTTATTATTATTATCAATTTAGCTACTTTTCTCATTTTTAACTCAGTATTTTTGCTAAAATAACACATAAATGAAACCAAGTATTCTTAAAGGAACACGTGACTTTTTACCTAAGCAAGTAATTAGAAGAAAGTATATTTTTGATACCATACGATCTGTATTTGAAATCTATGGTTACCTGCCAATAGAGACTCCGAGTTTTGAATCTTTGTCTACTTTGACCGGTAAATACGGGGAAGAAGGTGATAGGTTACTGTTCAAAATACTAAATAATGGTGACTTTTTGAGCAAAGCAGATCAGAGTGCTTTAAATGATAAAGACTCAAGAAAAATATTATCGCAAATTACTAAAAGAGGATTGAGGTACGACCTTACCGTTCCTTTTGCCAGATTTGTAGTAATGCATGAAAATGAGTTGAGCTTTCCATTCAAAAGATATCAAATCCAACCTGTTTGGAGAGCTGACAGACCTCAAAAGGGACGTTATCAAGAGTTTTACCAATGTGATGTTGACGCTATTGGTTCTGATTCCTTGATGTATGAAGCCGAACTCGTAAAAATATATGACAATGTCTTCACAAATCTTGAAATTCCCGTTGAAATAAGAATAAACAATAGAAAAATACTGGAAGACATGACAAAAGCTATTGGATTCCACGACAAATTTATAGCCATCACTATAGCCATAGACAAATTGGATAAAATAGAATGGGAAGGTGTCGAAAAAGAATTGCTTAGTAAGGGAGTAAGTAAAGGGGCTATCGCAGGAATACAAAAGTATTTGGAAATAGATGGAATCGGTGAATTAACAGATTGGTTTGAACATCAAAATTTAAGTTCAGAAGGACTTATTGAAATCAAAAAGGTATTTGAATACCTTTTCCTAACTCCTCTTAATAATAAGATAAAATTTGACCCAACATTAGCTCGTGGACTAAGTTATTATACCGGCTGTATATTTGAAGTCAAAGCCCTTGATGCCGAAATGGGAAGCCTTGGTGGCGGAGGAAGATACGATGAATTAACAGAGGTTTTTGACAGAAAAGGAATGTCCGGTGTAGGTATAAGTTTTGGTGCAGAAAGAATCTATGATGTGATGGAAGAAAAAGACATGTTCCAGGACAAATTATTCAACACACTAGATGTATTGTTTATAGCTTTTGACAATTATACTCATAGAGAAGCATTCAGACTAACCTCCAATTTAAGAAGAGCAGGGATAAAAGCCGACCTATACCCTAGTCCCGTAAAAATGAAAAAGCAAATGAAATACGCCAATTCTATCGAAGTCCCATTCGTAGCTCTATTGGGTGGAAATGAAATGGAAAAAAGAGTAGTCTCTATCAAAAACATGATTACCGGAGAGCAAAAAGAAGTTGCTTACGATGATTTAATAGATTTTTTCTCTACAAGTTAGTGTTTGTTAAAATTTGAAATATTCAGATTTTATGATTAATTCTTTATCATAGCTTTATTTTTTATGCTATTTCTTATACCAATTATTAGGTTTTATTTTGTTTTTTTTATTATCTTTGGTAAATAAAACAAATCCTATAAAAATGAAAAATACATTATTAAAAATATTGACACTACTTTTAATTATTTCTATTTATTCTTGCGCAGACCAGCCTACCAAAACGATAAATAAAAGTAAAATAGAAAAAAGAGAAGCCGAAAACAAAATGATTTCTCTGCTTGACAAAGGATTTCACAAAGCTTTATTTGTCCCGAAAAGCGATAAATTGGTTTTAAGTACTGAAAATGATAAAGGTCTTTCTCTTTACGATTTTAAAAATGATGTCGTCGAAAATCTAACTTCAAAAGATGGAGCAGGTATGTATCCTGTATTTACCTCAAACGGCAAATATGTGGTATATCAAACACATGAATTTAAAAACAGAAGAAGGCTGACAAGTATATTTCTTCAAGACATTGTAGAAAAAACAATAATACCTATTGTCACAGACAAAAGGAATATAAAAATAATTAGTGCAAACAACCATTTTGTATACTTCTTGGATGGGGAGGCAGTAAAAGGCTTTGATATATTAACCGGCGAAATGACTACTAACCCAAAAGATGTTACTTTGGCATTTACGGACAATGAGCTTAATTTATCCCTCTTTGCAAATGGTAAAAAAACCAATATCAATCCACAAGGGAAAGGAAATTATATTTGGGTATCAATATCTCCTGACAAAACTTCTGTCCTATACAACTATCCACAAAAAGGTTCATTTATATCCGACCTTAATGGAAAAACGATACATGATTTAGGTAAAATCAATGCAGCCAAATGGAGTGACGACGGCAAATGGATTATAGGAATGGCAGATACTGATGATGGACACAAATATATCAAATCTGATATATTATTGATATCTTCTGATGGTAAAACAAAAAAGAATCTAACCGAAAATTCAGATCTGATAGCATTGTACCCCAGCATCTCTCCGGATAACAAAAAGATCGTTTACAACACAGATGAAGGAAGAGTATACTTAATGAAATTAAAATAAAAGCAAATGACAAATAAATATATTTTCTCTATCATTATTTCACTTTTTTTTAGCTTTAATGCTTTTGCTCAACTTCAGGGTATCAAGATTTGCATCGACCCCGGACACGGTGGGCATGATGCAGCAAATGATAGAAGAATCGAACTACCTCATGGCCTGATTTTCTGGGAATCAGAAGGCAATTTTATGACTTCACAAAACGAAAAAGAACTGTTACAGTCTCTTGGTGCAAATGTAAAAATGACACGAACCGGTAATGATGATTCAGATGATATCTCTCTTTCAGCAAGGGTAGCTATAGCCAATGCTTTTGGTGCTGATTATTTCCATTCCAACCACACCAATGCTGCATATGGAGGTACAAACTATTCCTTGGTTCTTTTTAGAGGAGAAGACAATAGTCCGGCATTTGGCGATGCAAAAGAAATGGGTGCTATAATGGGACCAAACCTTGTCAATCTACTACAAACTACCAAAAGTTACAACCGTGGAGATTATTCTTTTTTAGGATTCAATTTGGGAGTATTGAAAAATACAAACATGCCTGCAACCCTCTCCGAAGGCTCTTTTCACGATTTTAAAGAAGAAGCTTTACGACTGAAAAACAAACAATATTCCAGAAATTACGCTTGGGCATTATCAAAATCATTTTGCAAATACTTTAAAGTAAATGGCTTCAAAACAGGTAGAGTCGGTGGTATAGTAAAAGACAGACAAACCGGTGATGTGATAAACAATATCAATGTCACTATTAACCCTGGAAACAATACATATGTCGGTGACGAATTTTATAATGGGTTTTATGGAATTGGAAACCTTCAACCGGGCTCATATATTGTAACCTTCTCTCGAAGCGGGTACTTTGATGTAACTAAATCAATCATAATTCAAGCTAATAAATATACTGAATTGAATGTGACTTTGCCTGTCAATAACAGCGGTGCACCATTTGCAGACTTTGAAATAATCGGCTTGCCGGCAGGTGCAGGTACTCAACTTACATTTGACGCATCAAAATCAGCCGATGATGGACAAATTGTAGAGTACAAATGGGCTTTTGGTGATAATTCACCAGTAGATACCGGCAAGATAGCACAGCATACATATATTGCAGACGGCAACTTTACGGTAACATTGACAATCAAAGATAATGACGGCAAGGAATCAAAATTAAGCAAACAGATTGAAATAAAAACAACTCCACCCGATATCCCGGTATTGCTGTCAGTAGAACCGATTAATAACAACAAGGGCGTAAGAATCAGATGGAAAAAGAACATTCAAAATGCGCTGGCTGGATATCGAATATACTATAATGTAGAGCCATACCTTGAAAATTTAAGAATACTTGCCGATACTAATATCTTAAAACCGGATATTACAGAATTTGAACTGGACAGTATATACGAAAAATCCGAAACATACTATTTCTGGATTACAGCGATAAATACCGCAGGAAAACAAAGTGAAGACAGCGATATGTATGGGATAATGAATTATAGATTTGAACAAAATAAAAAATTGTTGATTGTAGATGGGTTTCACCGCCGCTCATCCTATTCAAAGCCAACACATACATTTGCAGGTACTACATACTTATTAGGCCTTCATTATGCTATTGGACACCTTGAAGTATCAACTTGTATGAATGAAATGATTATTTCAAATAAGATTAAATTGAAAGATTATGATATTGTTTTTTGGTTTCTAGGTGATGAATCAACTGTTGATGAAACATTCAATGCTTATGAGCAAAATAAAGTAAAAGACTATTTAAGTAATGGCGGCAAACTATTTACGACAGGAGCAGAAATAGGTTGGGATTTGGATCATAAAGGATCTGCATCTGACAAAAGTTTTTACAACGATTATCTAAAAGCTAAATATGTATCTGATGGAGCTAAAGGTAGAGCTCCTGCAAACGGAATATCAGGAACAAGTTTTGGCGGTGTAAAACTTGATTTTAGTCAAGTTTATGAGGAAGACTTTCCTGACGTAATAGCAGGAACTCAGGGTGCAACATCTATACTTAAATACAATGAAGGTTCTGTAGCCGGAATTGCTTATAAAGGTAAAATAGGTGGAGGCTCTAATGATGCAGCCGTCGTAACTTTAGGCTTTGCACTTGAGACTGTAAAAGATATATGGCAGATAAGAACTTTTTTTGAGAAGCTCTTACTCTACTTTGATACAAAAGTCGCTGTTACTCCTATATGTTTAGTATCTAAAACTATATTTGTATACCCGACAATTGTTAATGATAAAATAAATATAAGATCTGCTTTAGATAAAAACGAACAATTGGATATATCGGTTTACACTATAAATGGAGTGTTAGTGTATAATACTAAAACAAAAATACTAAATAAAATAAAACAAATAGATTTATCTACTTTGGCAAGAGGAATGTATATTATTAATGTAAAAGACAATAAAAATCAATGGAGTTATAAGATAATTAAGGAATAATACCACTTGAAGCCAAAATCGCTGTTACTTCTGTAAATCAGAAACAAACTTATCTACATACTCCTCCTTGGTAGCCCAAGAAGTCACTAATCTAATGCAAGTTTTATCATTATTTATTTTAACCCAATGGTGAAATGAAAAACTTTGCTCCAAATTGCTTATAAGACTATTAGGGAAAATCGGAAAAATAATGTTTGTTTGTGGCTCTGCTAAAAAACCATACTGTGCTTCTCTTATTCCTTTTGCAAGTTTATTTGCCATGGCATCAGCGTGAATTGCAAGGTCAAAAAACAGCCCATTTCTAAACAGTTCGGAAAACTGAACTCCAAAAATCCTTCCTTTCGCTAAAAGTGCCCCTTTTTGTTTCATAGAAAATCTAAAATTTGTTTTCAGTTTGTCGTTTAATATCACTATCGCTTCACCCAAAAAAGCCCCGTTTTTTGTTCCGCCAATATAAAAAACATCAACATAATCCTTGATATCACTCATTTTAAGATCCTGAGTAGATGCAACCAATGCTGCTCCCAGTCTAGCACCATCCATAAACAATAATAGATTATTTCTTTTACAATACTCACTTAACAAATGCAAGTCTTCTTTTTTGTAAATAGTACCTAGTTCTGTAGAATTGGAAATATAAACCATACGAGGCAATACCATATGCTCATCACAATGCTCATCCAACACCGGTTGAATCAATTTCGGAGTAAGTTTACCGTCAACTGTATCTACTTCAATGATCTTATGCCCTGTAAATTCAATGGCTCCTGTTTCATGAACCGCAATATGACCTGTCCTAGCAGCTATCACCGCTTCATATGGACGCAATGCAGAGGATATAACGGTCAAATTTGCCTGAGTACCACCCGACGCAAAATACACATCAGCATCAGGCGCATTGATAATATCTTTTATCATTGCAGATGCTTCTTCACAATACTTATCTTCTCCATAGCCCAATTGCTGAACATAATTACTTTCACCTAGAGCTTTTAAAATATTTGGATGTGCTCCTTCAGCATAATCATACATAAAACTAAATTTCCCCATCTTTATTTATTTAATTTTTGACCGCAAAACTTACAATAATCAGCATCAATATCATGACCTTCCTGTCCACAAAACCTACAAGATTGAGTATGTAAACTTTTATCATTACTTTTAGAATTTTGCACTATCTCAGCAGATACTATTCCGGCAGGAACAGCAATAACAGCATAGCCCAATATCATAACGATAGATGCAAGAAACTGTCCTAAAGGTGTAGCTGGAGCTATATCACCATAACCCACAGTAGTAAGTGTCACTACTGCCCAATAAACACTCCTCGGAATATTATCAAAATTTTCATTAGTCTTCCCTTCTATCAAATAAATAATAGAACCAAAAATAATAACAACCAAGACAACAAAATATAAAAAGACTGTTATTTTTGGCAAACTTGCTTTGAGCGATTTTGTAATAACATTACCTTGGTTCACATGATTGCCGAGTTTGAAAATCCTGAACATACGTAATAGCCTCAACGCTCTAATCACTAAAAGATATTGTGTACCAATAAATATAAGACTCAAATAACTAGGCAAAATCGCAAGTAAATCAACTAACCCGAAAAAACTTGTAATATATTTCAAGGGTCTGTAAACACTATAAATCCTAAAAAAGTATTCTATAGTAAATAAGATTGTCAAAGCCCATTCTATTGATACAAATATATCATGATAGTGAACATCAAAACTCTGAACAGATTCGAGCATAACGACAACTATACTCAAAGCTATCAGAATAAGAAGAATAACATCAAACATTTTTCCGGCATAGGTGTCTGCCTCAAAAATAATTTCATGAAGCTTATCTTTTCTTGTATATCGTTTCGAGTCTTTCATCAATAAAGCTATTTATTAAATGTAAAAATATCAAAATTTGGAGTATCCAAGGTGATATTTTGATAAAAAGCAAAAAAAAAGTAAATTTTGTTTAAATGAATTTGTAAAATTGAAAATACATTTTATCTTTGCACTCGCTTTTGAAAGCACCGAGAGACTCGGTAGCTCAGCCGGTAGAGCAACGGCCTTTTAAGCCGTGGGTCCTGGGTTCAAATCCCAGCCGGGTCACAAAGCTCCTTAATTCACTTTAGGGAGCTTTTTTTATTCCATTATTTTTTGTATTTTTGGCATTGATATCAAATAACTATCGCAAATGAAGAAAGATTTTATAAAAAAAATATATATAATTGCTTTGGTTTTCTCTTTTGTGAATTCTGCTTTGGAAGCACAGAACAATTCGATTTTTTACACATACAATGAGATTAAAGATTCAAATGAAAACAAACTTTCTCTTGATATTTATTCCACTTCTTTTTTGAAAAACAATGAATATTTTGAAATAATCAGAGGCTGGACGGGTATCGGATTTATGATAAAACCCAAGTTGGCTTACCAACCTACCAAGACAACTCGTATCGAAGCCGGATATTTCATAGAAAAATACTCGGGAAGAAATGATTTTTATAAACCAATTTCACTTTTTAGAATCAGACAAAAGCTTTCAAGGTCTCTTGAGGTAGTAATGGGACAACTATTTGGCAACTTGGATCACAAACTATATGAACCCATGTTCCTTTTTGATCGATATTACTCTGATAATATTGAATACGGTATCCAATTCTTATACAATAGCAAGTTTTTTGAAAATGATCTTTGGTTAAATTGGGAGAAATTTATATTCTATGATGATCCTTTTAAAGAGGAATTTGTCTTGGGGAATAGAGCAAAGTTCATGTTTAACATTTCTGATAAATTCAGTATCAACATTCCTTTTCATTATACTTGGACTCACGCCGGTGGACAAATTGACAAGCATGATAAAAATCGAGGTTCGATAATGTCCCTAAATAACAAAATGACAGGATTAAAATTGATTTACCTGCCAACAATCTCGTGGTTTAAAAAAATTAGTCTGGAATATGATTATTTTGATTACAAAGCAGGAGCCAATCCTCCACAAGGAGAGATTTTTCATCAACCATTTGACAAAGGTTATGGTCATTACCTAAAATCAAATTTAGATTTTGGAAGCTTGAAATTTATGTTTGGTTATTGGAACGCACATAATTATATCGCAAAAAGAGGCGAAAATATTTTCGCTTCTACCTATGAGCATTTTCCGGATATTCAGATTAATGACAGAGAGCTATACAACTTCAAATTTATCTATGATTACAAAATCAAAAAAGGGATTACTTTTAGTCTAAGATACGACCTATATTATAGACCCATTACCAAAAACAGATTTTATTCTTATTCTTTTTATTTTGTTTACAATGATTCGTTTTTATTAAAAAAATTGTAAATACGACGATAGAGTTTACACTTTTTTCAATTTTTCTGCCATTTCATAAACGGCCGGACATACTTTAATATTTTTATGCATTAAATCCAATGATACTTTATTTGCATCTGTATGAGGATATTCTCTACATGCCTTGGGGCGCACATCATATATCTCACAGTAATTGTCTCTATCAAGAAAGACACAAGGTGTAGTTTTGAAAATATAATCACCATCAGAATCGAGAATAATATATTTTTGTACAAAATCACCCTCTTTCAATCGCAGGTGCTTTGAAATACGAACTATGTCTTTGTCTGTAATAATCGGTGGAGTTGTTTTACAACAATTGGCACAAGAGAGACAATCAATTTCTTCAAATACTTTGTAATGAAGTTGATTGATTTCGGAATGAATAGTTTTTACTGCATTCTTCTTAAGCTTTGTAAAGAATTTACGATTATCCTTTTTCAACTTTTGCACATTTCTATTGTGAAGATCCAAGTCTATATTCATATTATTCGTGATTGTACTATTCTATATTTTTATGTGGTTTAACCCTACTTTTTTTTAGCTCGGAATGCATTCTTTTTTCTTTCAGTCTTTTAAGCTTAGCTTCTTTGGATATTTTTGTTTTTTTCCTTTTTTTCTCGACAACAAGAGCTTTTTCAATAAGGGCGACTAATTTCCCTTTAACATCCTCTTTATTTTTAAGCTGTGATTTATACCTCTGACTACTAATACTGATAATGCCGGACTTATTCGTTCTAAGCTTTTTTAAAAGCAATACTTTTTGCTCTTCAGTAAACACTTCAGATTTGGCAATATCAAAACTTATGGTAACCCTTGTTTCGACTTTATTGACATGCTGCCCCCCTGCACCACTACTTCTGGAAGTAGTGTAATTACATTCGGCAATAAGGGATATAACATTAAAATTCATACTCAATATTCTATTACAAAATTCTGCAACGCTCCAAAGTTACAAAAAAACCGGTTGTTTAAGAAACAACCGGTTAAATAATGTATATCTACAAAGTGTATGTCCGCTATAAAATGCCGCAATTTTGAAAATAAATCTTATTACTATATTTATCAGAGTTTCATAAAACATCTGTTTTCTTGCAAACACCAAATAGTATCTGTCCATAAAGTCACTAAAATTTAAAAATCAAGCAATTTATAGACAGACACTAAAATATTATTTATTCATTGACTGTCAATTTAGATAAATCATACTTATACCTCTTTGTAATATTCTCTTCCTTACTTGTAAGTCCATTTTTGGCAACAACTACAACCCTCAAGCTAATCTCTTTGCCTTGAGTCCCATCAGGAACAACATATGTAAGTGCTGCCACATCAGTTCTGGTTTTTGGAAAATAATTGTGCGAATAAGGTGTTGATGAATAAAGTTCTTCGTCAGCTCCATCTATTGATGCATATAAATCCAACTTCTCAACTTCATCTATAGACCAATAAAGAACAGTATCTATTACTGTTTCTCCAACATTGTATGTTGCTTTATCTAAATATGTGCTTTGAATTATAGGAAAATGTTTTCCTGACAACTCAGCATTCTCATCAACCCAATCTGCCTCTTTATAGCAAGATGATACGGCCAAGGAAGATAGCACAATAAAAGCCAGAATAATTCTTATATTAATATTTTTCATTTTTATAATTTTTCTGTTTTAAAATTAATTTTTGTCTTTCCACATTTTCTCAGTAAATTCTTTGAGATTTGCTTCATAGTTTGCTTTGTTTCGACTTGACTCAGTTGATGGATAAACAGCTCTCTGTCCGGGTTCGGTTCTTCCATTATACTCAGGTACAACAAAATTCTTGAAAACATCTGAATTAAAATCGTATCTTCTCATATCATTCCACGCTTCAGGACTAAACACGAGTGCAACATGCTTTTGTGTCATTACATTTTGTAGATTTACAGTTGAAATACCTGCATCTTCCAAATAAGTGCCACCATCGTTACCTAGTATTTTTTGCATATTTGCTGAAACCGCCTCTTCATAAGCTGTTTGAGCTAAATCAACATTACCTGCTTTTATTGCAGCTTCGGCTTCAATAAACTTTAACTCTGAATATGACATCATTACTAATGGAGATTCAGGTTTCATATAGAAAGTATTGATTGTTGGAAGAACATTGTAGGGAACTGCTTCTTCATCGTATCCCGCATTTCCATGATATCCAGGAGTAGTATCAGATTTCTCCACTAAAGCCAAAATTCTCGGATCTAGAACACCAAAGTTAACACCATTAAGATTATCAACAAAATATGCACCATAAGTCAAAGTATATATAGATTCTGTGATCTTTTTAGAAATACTTTTATACCACGGATTAGCAATTTCAGCAGGATAAATCAATTGAAAATCATCATCATTTGATGATAAGCCTTTACTTGTTTCATTCAGCACGGCATTCCAATCCATTCCGGACTTATTTGATAAATGTACCATAAACCTAGCTTTCAATGAATGGGCCAGCCTTGTCCACTTTGCCACATCCCCACCATAAATAAAATCATCTTTTCCAAGATCTCTAAAGTTATCATTAGAAGATAAATCAGTAATCGCTTCATCCAAAATTGATTGAATAGCAGAATAAATCGCTTCCTGTTTGTCATATTTAGGAGTAACATTGTTAGATCCTTGAAGAGCTTCCGAATATGGAATGTCCTCCCAACTATCAGTTAGCAATCCAAGATTAACCGCCTTCAATATTTTTGCAACTCCTGCATAATACACAGATCCTTCTTCTTTTGCTTTATCTATTAAAACCTCTAAATTATTAAGGTTTTTAAGATAAATTGTCGACCATGCACCCGACATTGTGAATTTTTCATAATAACCACTTGAAACTCCATCTAAATGGTGTGTAACTCTTGAAGCATAATAGCCCTCAGAAAAATGAGCACTACTTGTACCTTCTATTACTGTTGGTAGCAGAACATCCACACCAACTTCATCCACACTTACTCTGGTAGGATCTGAATTTACATCTAAAAACCCACTGCATCCACCCAAAACAAGTAGAAATGATAAATAAATACTATATTTTAGAATTTTCATTTTTATAAATTTTTAATTATTAAAAAGTAAGATTAACCTTGAAATTATAACTCTTTACGGATGGAGTTCTCATTCCGGCATAACCATAAATATTACTATTTGGTCCAAAGTAATTAGATTCCGGATCCCAACCTCTGTAAGGAGTATTTAAGAATAGATTATTCCCCGTAAATGTTAACCTCAAACCACTAAAGAATGACTTCTTTAATAATCCCGTAGGAATTGTATAAGAAACACTAATATTTCTTAATCTTACCCAAGATGCATCTTGTAGATACACTTCGGGAGCTAACCTATAAGATCTCCAATTTCTATAAAAATTTCTAGCAGTTAATTCAACAGGAATATCATTTGTTACATATTTACCTTCACTATCTTCTTTTACTCCTTTAAATACTACCTGCTCATACCTGTTACTTGTCTCATCCAATTGTCCATTTCCTATACTATAGTTTTTAGCAATATCAATTACTTTACCTCCTTTTTTCCATTCCCACAAAAATGATAATCCAAATCCTTTAAAAGAAAAATCATTTGTTAGACCCGCAATGAAATCAGGCATAGCGCTTCCTAAATAAACAGCCGTGTCCCAATTCACCTCAGGAATACCAACAGAATTTACAATTAACTGTCCTTTTTTTGTTCTTTTAAATTTATACCCATATAGATCTCCAATATTTCCCCCGGGTATATACTTGGACTGTACTCCCCTCAAATCCATAATTGCTATTTCATCAATCCCACCATTTATCTCTTCAACTTTTCCTTTAGTATTTGACCAATTCACACCAACTGTCCAATTGAAACCATCTTGCTTGGAACGCAAAACATCTAAATAAGATGATATTTCCAACCCTTTTGTAGTTATAGCACCTGCATTCGTCACAAACCTGGCAGCTCCTGAAGCATTACTCAATGGAACAGGAAGAATCATATCTTTTATATAATTATTGTAATAAGATATATCGAATCCTAACCTATTATCAAATAGTTTTATCTCAGCACCAATCTCTTTTGAGGTCGTAAATTCAGGCTTCAGGTTTTCGTCTCCTATGTATGTTGATTGTCTATAGCCAACAATCTCATTGAAAGGTATTGAAAAAGTTTTTCCAAAATATGAACCTACTAAATACGGGCTTGCATCTTTACCGACAAGTGAGTAAGAACCCCTCAATTTAACTAAAGTAATCATATCAGGTAAACTCAACATATCCGATAAAATCCAAGCTAAATCAACTGAAGGGAAAAAATATGATCTATTCTGTTTTGGAAGAGATGATGTCCAATCGTTTCTACCGGTAAAAGTAAGATATAAATAATTGTTGTATCCAATCATTAAATCACCATATACCGCAAGATTCCTATACTTTACATAAGAATTGGACTGTTCAAAATCAATAGCATTATTGAGATTGAAAAATTCTTTTAATTGAAATCTTTTTCCAAAAATAGATGTCCTTTTTCTATCATACCCATATGCGTATTGTCCAATATGACCATTTAAAGTAATGGAACTATTCAAATCTTTATTCCATGATAAAAACAGGTTGGATGTTGCGCTTGTTTTTCCAATATTTGTATTTCCGATAAAACCAAAAGGCGCACTATTAACTCCTGATTGCCCCTCATCAGTTTCAGGATGTATTCTCCTTTCTCTAGTATCATCATAATTATCAAATCCAACTATATAATTAAGAGCGATATTCGGATTAAAATCATACTTGATTTTTACATTACCCATATATCTGTTTACATCACTTAAATACTTGTTATTTTCAGCTAAAAATAATGCGTGGTCAATTATACCTACCGCAAAATTCCCTCCTAGAGTATATGGTTTAGTATAATTTTTCATGTCCGCAACATTAGCAGTATAAGCAAGTACATTACCTACTGACTTTCTACCTTCAGGAGGAGTATTACCACCGGATTTTGCATACATAAAGCTAGTTGAAATATTCAACTTGTCATTGATTTTGTATCCTGCATTCATACTAAAATTGGTCTTGTTATAATATGAAAACGGAACAACTCCTTCGCTTTTTGATCTATTTGCAGACAACCTATATGTTAGCTTATCATTACCGGCAGCCACACTTACTCCAAAATTATTTCTGTTTCCATTCCTATAAAGATCTTCATAAATATTGGATGTTGGAACATCTGTTTCAGCGTATTTTTTTGGACCCCAGTTATCCCATATAAAATTTCGCTTTTTTGTTGTATATCTATGTCCGTCTATAAAATCTGTTTGTACTCTAGGGAATCTATTTACTTGATCTACTCCCAATCCGAAATTCAAATTAATAACAGGTTTGCCTTCCGCTCCCCTTTTGGTAGTAATCACTATTACACCATTTGCAGCTCTCACTCCATATAGCGCTGTAGCTGCCGCTCCTTTTAGCACTGTCATTGACTCTACATCATCAGGATTAATATCCATGATTCTATTACTAACAGAGCCTTGAGTAGCATTATTTGACCCAACTCCAAAATTAGCTGATGATGGTTTGGCAGGTGCAATATCAACATCGTCACTTACTTCAACACCATCTATCACATATAGTGGTCTCGTAGATCTAGATGGGTCCAATGAAGTCTGTCCTCTAATAACTATTGAAGAACCTGCACCGGGTGCACCGGACGAACTTTGAATTGATATTCCTGCTACCCTTCCTTGCAGCGCTCCAATCACATCATTTTTACCCGAATTAGAAATAATCTCAGATTGGATATCATCAGCACTATAACCTAATGCCTTTCTTTCTCTTGCGATACCTAATCCAGTAATAATAACCTCATTAAGTTGCACTCCTTCGCTTAGTACTACATCAACTGTCGTTTGTCCTTCGACTAATACTTCTTGTGAATCGAAACCAATATACGAAAAGACCAAATAGTCCCCGTCCTTCGCCTTGATTCCATATTTTCCGTCTAGGTCGGATATAGTACCTACATCAGTACCTTTGACCATGACACTTGCCCCAATCAAAGGATCTCCATCCGAAGATGTAATCGTGCCTTTGATTGTTCGTTGCCCAATCATTTGCAGAGCAAATCCCAATAATATAACCATCATAGGGATAGTAAATTTTAGCTTCATAATAATTGTTTTTGTTTGTAATTAAAAAATAATATCACAATTAAAACTCGATATTCTATACACCACCAAACGATCTGCTCAATACAATTCATGAACAGATATTTGGGCTTATACTAAATAAATTCAAATTAAGATTATGATATTTTTGATATATTCGGCACGCAAGGTAGTAAATAATATTTAAAAATCAAAATAAATAAATATTTTGTGTCTGCAATAAAAACCTACAAACTTGAAATTGATTCTTTTTGTAATATTTTAACATTTCCGCAAAGATTTTATTTAAGGGAATGAATTTACTATGAAAAATTATAAATACCTACGAAAAAAACCGTATTTTTCTTAGATTATTTGATTTAATGCAGACATTAATTAAAATATATTAAATTTTTTATAATATATTGAACTATTTGTTATATCTTAGCGTTCTAATTTCAAATACTTGTAAAAGAGTACTGCTAAAAGACGAAAATAGCAAAGATTGAATATAAAAAATATAATGGCGCGTTTGTAATTAACGTGCTGAAGATGTAGTTTTCTTATTTTGAGACCTTAGTCGAAAGAGCCCATATTTACGCTGGTAAGTTTGGGCTTATTTTATGGTTTTTATCCTATAATTGCTCTTGGATTTTTATCAATTCTTTTTTGATATGACTCAGCTTCTTTAGTGCTTTTTGATTCGCTTTTTCTGAACTGACGATTGCTTTAAGTTCTTCATTTGCCCCTTTAATCGTAAACCCCTTTTCCTTCAATAGCATATAAATTTTATCTACGATTAGGATGTCCTCCTTGGTATATCGTCTATCACCTTTTCTATTTTTCTTTGGTTTAAGTAACGCAAATTCAGTCTCCCAATACCTTAATGTCGAATCATTTATTTTAAACATACTCGACACATCACTTATAGTGTAGTAAAACTTTGTTAATTTGTTTATTTCAATCATATTATTTAATTATATACTCCAACAATGGGTCAAATCTTCGTCCTTTACTTACACCTAAAACCGCATGTCTATGATATTTTGCCAATGTAGGTATTTTCAATGCAATTTCATTATTTTTAATCGAATACTCCAATTTAATCATCTTACCTCTTCTCAGCATTACAATATTTGGAATTTTTCCCTTATATTTAATTTTTACTATATCGTATTTTTTCTTCGCACTAAGATAACCCGATTTCGGAAAAAAATCGATAATATCATTTGATTTAAAAAACTCGCTATGAAGATATGGAAAGTTTTTAAATTGTGCCTTACTAACGGGTTTTGGCAAAAGCTGCCATTTTTTATTATCCGGAAAATGATTCATTATAAAAAATTGAGGAGATGTCAAAAAGTATCCTTCACGATAATCCCTTTTAAATCTACCGGTTCTATGATTTACAGTACCTGCAGCCCATGTGGCATCGAGAAGATACCATTTGCCCTTTATTTTAACTGCATTCCAGGCATGAGCAGAATGTTTAGGGTATTTCCCAATCTGAAGAGGCCCGGATTTTGTAACCCCCGTAATATAACTTGCTTCAATTCCAACCGCTTTGCACATTGATTGAAATAAATAAGAATAATCTTCACATACACCTTTACACACTCTATAAGTCTGTGCTATTTTTCTCTCCCGAAGCTTTCTCCGCTTAATGGCAATTTCTTTTTTCGACCTGCCTTTTATTCTATACCCGCCCTTTCTTTGATTCTTTTTGAACTTCCTATAATCGTATTTGATATTATGAGTTATCCATATAAATATAGATCTTACTTTTTCCTCCTGACTGGGAAACGGCGCAACCAATTTTTTAGCCAAGTCTCTATAACTACCGCTTTTGTGTATTGAACGAGCATATTTGTCTACTTTTTTATAATCAGTAGCCATTAATTGCACACTTAATACGATAGTCGCCAAAATCATCAAAATCCTTTTTACCATACTTATTATTATTTTTCTTTCAATCAAACAGCATTATTTACCGTAAATAAATCTATGTTTTCTATACTATGTTTGCTCAGATAACTTATATCGCCCAGATGCTTTTCTCAAAATATTCAACAATCCATATAAACTTAATGCGTCTTCTATTTCTAATAACTACAAAATAAATATTTTTAGTGTGATTATCCAAGCTCATTAATATTTTTTTCTGTTAATCACTGTCAATATAGTTTAAAAAAAATAAATTTCAAACTAACTCTTTTATATTTCATCAAATTTATAGAGATTTGGGATAAAAACACCAATTTGATTTTACAATCTTAAAGATCTTCTTTTTTACTATTACTTGACATGAAATAATAAAAAATAAATTAATATTTTAAAAAATGAAATACTCCTTATCATATTTTTCAGATAAAAGTACTATATTTGTGTGTTATAGAAGATTCTACGAATTGAGTGGTATTGATATATTCAAATAAAAAAATATATAAAAAAATAGATATGAAAAGATTATTTGTGTTTTTAACCTTGATTTTATCTATTTCTGTCTTAAAAGCACAAGAAAACAGGACATTTAATGCTTATGGAAATAATAAAGATAATCCTGAT
This sequence comes from Saprospiraceae bacterium, assembly GCA_026986005.1. GTDB lineage: Bacteria > Bacteroidota > Bacteroidia > Chitinophagales > Saprospiraceae > JADJGA01. The sequence continues at coordinate 4,410 of JALSPK010000183.1, read as the reverse complement.
TGGGGAGCAAAAGATTATTATTTTCAAACATTGACTACTTTGACTTATGGAGATAGTATTGGTTCTCTGACAGGTCAGAATAGACCAAATGCAAGACTTATTTCCAATTATATTTGTGCTCAAGAAGAAAATATTGATGATGAACTTTTACTCACAGACTATAATTGGGTTTTTGGACAATTCATAGATCACGACATTACACTTGCCGATGTCGACTATACAGAGAGGATATTCGTTGAAGTACCGGCAGGTGACAACTCATTTACACCCGGTAGCAAGATTCCTATTTTCAGGACTATCGCTGCTCCGGGTACAGGAACGGATAAAGGAAATCCTAGAAAATTCAATAATGTAATAACTTCATTCATCGATGCGTCTAATGTCTACGGTTCGGATAAAACCAGAGCAGACTGGTTGCGGACATTCAAAGATGGAAAACTAAAAGTCTCCAAAGGCAATCTACTTCCATGGAATACGCTAACCGGAGAGTTTAATTCAAAAATAGATCCTAATGCTCCCGATTTGGCAAATGATACACATATCAGTAATAAACTATATGTTGGTGGTGATGTAAGAGCAAACGAAAATCCATTATTGACAACATTGCATACACTATTTGTCAGGGAGCACAATAGACTCTGCGATGAGATTAAAGCAAATAATCCGGAGTGGAATGATGAGAAAATCTATCAAAGAGCAAGAAAAAAAGTTGGTGCATACTTTCAATCAATAGTATACAATGAATGGTTGGTTATGCAAGGAATTCATCTACCTGATTACAAAGGCTATAACCCAAAAATTAACCCTACCGTTTCAAATCTATTTTCAGCGTGTGCTTTTAGACTGGGACACACCCAATTAAATAAAATTATAACAAGGATAGATGACAACGGCAAAGAGATGATTCAGGGCAATATAAGCTTGAGAGATGCATATTTTAATCCTATACTTATAAAAATCACAGGTGGAATTGATCCCTTTTTAAAAGGGATGTCTACTCAGCTAGAGCAAAAACTTGACGTACAAGTAGTAGATGACGTTCGAAATTATTTATTTGGAGACCCTGATTTTGGTGGTTTGGATTTAGCTACAATTAATATAATGAGAAGCCGAGAAAGAGGTCTACCTGACTACAACACTATACGAGCTGATTTTGGGCTGGAAAAAATTAAAGACTTTAATGATATTACTAAAAACACAAAATTGGCAAAGAACTTAAAGTTTCTTTACGGTAATGTTGATAATGTCGACGCCTGGATAGGTCTGCTTGCAGAAGATCACGTCAAAAACACTATTTTTGGAGAGACACTTTTAAAGATAATGGAAGATCAATTTTTAAGATTAAGAGATGGAGATAGATTTTATTTCGAAAACGATCCGGCTTTTTCAGAAGAAGAAATCAACGAAATAAAAAACACAAAAATTCACGATATCATAATGCGCAATTCTGATTTGAGCATTATGCCTTATGAGGTGTTTACCACAAGACGCAATGTAAAGATTGGAGGTCCTTCGATAACATATAGACAGCTAAAGGCAATTCCTTATCCTAATCCTGTAACATCAACTTTTATTGTAAAAACATGGGTTGAAAAAGAAGCCATTGTAAATATCACTCTTTATGACATAAATGGAATAAAAGTTATAGAAAGACATCAACAACTCAATGAAGGAGAGAACTTCTTGGATGCAATGGATTTAAGCGATTATCCGAAAGGTATCTATAATCTTCAGCTGAAAATAGATAATACTTCAAATACGATTAAAATAATAAAACAATAATATGACACAATATTCAGGCAACATTGTAGATGTTTTGAATGAAACTATTTATCCCGGAACTATTTATGTTGAAAATGGTAAAATAACAAAAATAGTCAAGGACGAGTTTGAATACAAAACCTTTATATTACCGGGCTTTATCGATTCGCATATTCATATTGAAAGTTCAATGCTACCTCCTTCAGAATTTGCCAGAATAGCTGTCACGCACGGTACTGTAGCTTGTGTCTCTGACCCCCATGAAATAGCAAATGTTTTGGGTATAGATGGAGTCAGATTTATGATAGAGAATGGCAAATCGATTCCCTTTCATTTTTATTTCTCAGCTCCTTCATGTGTTCCCGCTACCAATATAGAAACTAGCGGAGCTTCAATATCAGCCAAAGAGATTGAACAACTTATATTGGATGACGGAGTGAAGTTTCTTGGTGAAATGATGAATTTTCCCGGAGTCATAAGAAAGTCTCCGCAAGTAATTGAAAAATTAGATGTTGCTAAAAAATATAATATACCAATAGACGGACATGCTCCGGGTTTGTCAGGTGAAGATTTGGAAAAATATATCAAAAGCGGAATCTCTACAGACCATGAAAGCTTTACTAGAGATGAGGCTTTTACAAAAATGACACTTGGAATGAAGATACTGATACGAGAGGGCTCTGCTGTAAAAAACTTTGATGAGTTAATTAATTTAGCAGAATTGTATCCGGGGATGATGATGTTTTGTTCTGATGACAAACACCCTGACGATTTATTGAAAAGTCACATAAATCTCTTAGTCAAAAAATCTATTTCAGCTGGTATCAACAAAATGGACACATTAAAAATGGCATGTGTAAATCCTGTTCTTCACTACAAACTGGATGTCGGACTTTTGCAAGAAGGGGATTCTGCCGACTTTATTGAAGTAAATAACCTATTTGGGTTTAATGTATTAAAAACGGTAATTAAAGGGAATTTGGTAATGGAGGAAGGTATTTCAAAAATTGATTTTAAACCAGTAAAACACCTCAACAACTTTAATGTCACAGAAAAAACTGTTTCCGATTTCTTTGTTGAAGATAATGGGAAAGCAGTAAAAGTAATTGAAATAATAGATCACCAACTGATGACCATTAAATCATCTTTCAAATTGAAAGGTGTAAATGGCAATTTAATTTCGGATATCGAAAACGATATTTTAAAAATATCTGTAATCAACAGGTACTCTGATGAAAAACCTGCGATAAGTTACGTCAAAGGATTTGATTTAAAAGAAGGGGCAATAGCGTCTTCGGTAGCTCATGACTCTCACAATATAATAATTGTGGGAACTTCTGATGAAGAGATCGCTATGGCAGCAAATATGATCATCAAAAACAAAGGCGGAGTTGCATATATAAACAAAAGAAAAGGAATATTTAATATATTGCCTCTGCCAATAGCAGGCTTGATGAGCGACAAACCTTATGAATATGTCGCTGATAAATACGCAGAACTTGATATAATGGCAAAAATGAATGGAGTGAATATTTCTGCTCCTTTTATGACATTATCATTTATGGCATTGCTTGTTATTCCTTCGATAAAACTGAGTGATCTAGGTCTATTTGATGGAGAAAAATTTGAACTTACTGATATTTACGCGTAGATCTAATTATTAAATTATAACCATTTTGATAAAAGAATACTTGTCCGAAATTCTTGACTTTTACTTGTATTCAAGTATACATATCGCACTGGCAGCTACCCTGTTTATCTTACAAACTTATATATTGCTTGATACCGAAATTGATTTACACTATTTGGCTTTTATTTTTTCATCAACTACTTTTTTATACACACTACACAATTTACTAGGGGTTTACACGCCTCAAGAAGAGGTCATAAGAGACAAACTGAATACTCTACGAAAAATGAAAGGTTTACTAATAGCGATGATTGTTGTTTTCGGTATCATATCGACTTACACATTTTTCAACCTTACTTTTAATGAAATTATAGCTATTTTATTATTTGCTTTTATTTCTATATGGTATGTGATTCCATTATTCGGCAAAAGATTACGAGATTACCCCATTATTAAAATATTTATGGTATCTCTCGTTTGGGCTGCAATAGCTACTCTTATCCCTTTATATCATGGTGATATTGATATGAGCACAAGGTTGATTATATTTTTTGAAAAATATTTTTTTATTTTTGCTATTGTCATCCCTTTTGATATTAGAGATATAGAATTTGATTGCTCCAATAAAGTAAAAACCATACCAAATAAATATGGAATAAAAGCTTCAATTTATTTAGCTCTTATCTCTTTACTTTTCTCCATCCTCTTAACATTATTTTTGATCAAAACAGGTACTTACCAAGGCAAGCAGGGAGTGGCAGTAATACTAGGTTATTTTATTACCGGATATTTTGTGATTCAATCCAAGAACAAAAAAAATGACTATTATTTTACCGGACTTATTGACGGATTACCAATTCTTAATCTATTACTCGTATTGATAGCTATTATTTAGTGTCTGTCCATAAAATCAATTAAATTCAAAAATATTCTTTTTGCGATATTTTTACTTTATTCAAATTACTGATGCTAAGGCATCACTAATTCTCAGAAAGACAAAAATCTCATCAAAAATCTTT
>JALSPK010000182.1 GCA_026986005.1 Saprospiraceae bacterium | reverse complement strand
TAGGAGAATACAAACTAAACCTCTCTGATAACAGTCGTCAAGAGTATGTTTACCTAAATTCTACTCCGATTGCTACTATCACACCACAAGAGACTTATAGGGTTTATGCCGACCACCTAGACACAAGCAGAAGAGTTGCCACAGATGATGAAGAAGCTAAAATTCTTTGGAAATGGGAGTCTAAGCCGTTTGGAGAAAGCAAAGCTACTGGCGATATTAACTTTAATCTTAGATTTCCTGGGCAGTACTTTGACGCTGAAACATCTACTCATTATAATATAAACCGTGATTATAATCCTGTTACTGGTAGATATATTCAGAGCGACCCTATTGGGTTTGATGGTGGGGTTAATGGGTTTGGGTATGTGAATGGAAATTCTTTAAGTAACATAGATACAGAAGGTTTACTTAGATGGCATTTCGGTTCATCAATTACTTATAATGAAAAATGGGAATTTATTAATGGTTGGGCAGAAGCAGCTAGAGTGAGTCAAGCTAATATCAAAGTAAGGCAATATTTTCAATTATTTGGTTATGATATTCTTCACGTATTATCCTCAGCGAGTGGTCCAGATGTATACTATGAACGAGTAACAGGGAGTTTTAGTAATACTTTTGGCTTTTATAATCCAGTAACAAAAAATATCACAATAAATCATAACTTAGTGTCTTCAAAATATGATGTACCTTCATATTATGGTGTTTCATCAACATTGCTTCATGAATTAGGACATTGGGCAAATTGGACAAGTCCATTAAATTGGTTTGGGCGACTAAATCCAGCTTATACACATATAACAGGGGATTTTAAGTATCATGATTCTGCGTCAGATGGTTTCTATGGTGCAGGAGCTGAAATTGCTGCATATGGAGTAATATGGTAAATGAGATTTATTTATTCTATTACAGTACTAATACTAGTACTAGGATGTAATCATGGTTCACAGTTAAAACTAAATACAGCAAAGAAACAGAAGCAATATGAAATATCTATGTCAAATTATGCGATAGATGGAAATAAAATCTATATACGTCTTGCCGATAAAAATAGAGTTCTCCCCTTGTTAATAAGGGGGGGATATAGATTTCAAATATATATAGTTGCTGAGATTAATGAGAAAAAAGAAATTAAAAAAGTACTTAGTACTTATTTTATTTCTGTAAATACATGGGATAGAGGAGGATTGAATCAAGGAGAATTAAAAATAAACAAAATTATATTATCCCAAAAAAACAATAAGCTTTTTATTACATTAGAAGCAAAAGGAAAAGGATATTATAGTACCTATTTTGATTTATCCATTAAAGAAAATCTTTTGAAAAATGTTTCTCTGCTAAATTTAAGAAACATGGATATAGAATATGATAAAGATTGTATATTAAATAAAAACTTCTCTATTTATAGTGGTGATGATTCTTTTGATAAAAGTTGTAAATAATTTTTCACCCCAACTTTTCACCCCAGTGAGTAAATCTCCATTTTTATTCATTCCCAATTTAAACTTGGGAATGATAATACCATCTCAAAACCCCCACTAAAACTAAAAGAGACAGAAACAGGCTTTAAACTCATAAACCTAAATGATGGTGTTGAAGAGTACAAGCTACGATGATGCAACACTCAATGAAAGTTATGAGTATGACAATGGAGCAAATGCAAAAGGTAAACTTACTAAAATCACA
>JALSPK010000181.1 GCA_026986005.1 Saprospiraceae bacterium | reverse complement strand
TCGTAGGCTTTCAAAGCCGGTCATGTAATGTCCCACTACCTTTTTACCCATTTTCCATCACCGATTATTCTTCCTTCTTTTTCCAATTTCCATAGATATATTCCTTTTGGCACATTATACATATTTATATAGTTAATGCCTTCGACAAGATTGCTAAAAGACTTAACTTTTCTTCCTTGCATATCATATGTTACCATCTGCATCGAACTTTTTCATCCATGCTCCTTGACATTTGGAAAGATCCCATTTCATATATTTCCCTCTACTTCCTACCAAAACAACACCACCATCTAAGGTAGCCTTCATTGTCCAAACCAGATGACCCAAAGTATCATCCATACTCATATATTTTATCCAATATGGCTTTAATTACGAATTTACTTTTGCAAGAGTATAATTTCTATACCAAACATCTTGTACCCCGATTAATTTGTAGAAGTGTCAATGTAATCAAAGTTTCTTCTTGCAATTGGGTAGTCGTCAACAATATCATCATTGCTATATGCTCTACTTATATTTATTCTTTTCGAAATATTAAAATTATTATCAAACAAGGCTAATCCTTTATTATGATTATTTTTAAATAACACATTAACCAGATATTTGTATTTTGAAAATATTTTAGAAGTATTGTTATAAGTTGTAATATAACCCGTATCCCATGTAGCAAATTTATCAATAATTTCAAAATCTTTATCCAATTTATACATATTATGTGCAAAAACAAGATATCCGTTTTGTTCCCTGTTTTCAATTATACTTGATTTAAATGTTTCATGAGGCATCTTTCTGATCCATTTCCATTTCAATATATTACCGGTCTTGTCCAACCTTGCAAATAGTACTTCCCTATGGTATCTAAAGTCTATTAAATTTGTTGCTATTCCCATTATTAACAAATCTCCATTTTGGGTTTTGTTCCCCTCAATATACCACAAATAACTGTTATAACCATAATAGTTATTCAAACCAATAACAGTATCTTTTAATAGATTTAAATCATAATCCCAATGTGTGATTAGCAGATATCCTCTTTTGCACCCGAGTTTAACACCGTGTTTATCCAAGTAATAAGCACTCCCTATTATCGTAAACGTATGAGAATCCTCATTGTAATACAATTTTCTAAATACAGTGGCAAGAGAATCCACTTTGTATTTTATTTCTTTATATACTTCTCCGGTATTCTTATCGTGAAATCTTATCATACCGTAAGCTTCCATTTTCATCTCCTCCGACACTTACAATATGAGAAACGGTTACAATATCATTGTCTTTTATCTCTTCTATACTTACGATTTGTTATTCTTCATTTGCATTTTTATGAAAATATTGCCATGTCGATTGGGCATTCACCGAAATATCAAGAAATAATATTAATAAATAAATTAGTTGAGTGTATTTTTTTTCATAATTAAAATTTATACCCAATCAGGGAAATAGTAAATGATAATGTTTTGAAATACACTACTTCATTCAATCCAACTTGCAATTTTATCGTTTGGAAACCAAAAGGACTATATTTCCATTTTGTTTTATTTAAATAATTGTAACTAATTTCAATTCCTGCCTCCCACTTATTCAAATCCTCGTTTAAAACATTAAATCTACCTTTTTTCGCACTATATATATAACCGACATAAGGACCAATACTTAGGATCATCTGTGCTGTATTTCCTTGTTT
>JALSPK010000180.1 GCA_026986005.1 Saprospiraceae bacterium | reverse complement strand
CTATTCACTACCATGGAGCATGGCTATTTTGGTAGGATTGCTTCTAGTAACCTACATCCCACAGATCTCTTTGTGGTTACCTGGATTGATGTATGGGTGATTTATTTGGTTTTGATGTTATCTGAGGTGTAGTTTTTTGAGATGGTGTTAGGTCTCTATATTCCACAAAAGCCCAAGACTTAAAATATCCAAGTGACTTTGCTTGAAGTTATATGAGATAATGTCTCTAGAGTTTTCAGGATGAAATTTGGAATGGTATATTTATTCCAAATATTGCATCCCGACAAAACTCCAAATTGATGCTATTTTATATCTCTTACGCATCGGATATAGCGTCTAAAACTTTTATCGATACAATCATCGAGAGTATAAATAGAAGAGCCAGCTAAAATTGTACCGCTTGCATTCTCGATCGCAACAGTAGAAGTACAGTTTTTGTCTTTGTCGCTTTCTCTAGGTGTCCAATATGTATGAATCCATCCATTAGAAGATTCTATCATACCTTCTGGAATATATATATTTTTTAACTTATTGTGTTTGAATTGATATAAGTATGTTAACTCTTCTACTGTTGGTATCCTCCAGTCGGTATATCCTTCTAATGTCATTTCCTTACAATAGGTCACAGCGGTATCTCCCGTATAATCTGCACAAGCACCAGATGTATTGTCGTCATTGCATGCCTGATAATTCTCGTCTGTTAGCATAGGCTTGGTAACCATAATAGAATAAGCATCATCTTCCCACATAAGCTTTGTATCAGTATCTATAAATACTTTTTGTGTAGCAGTATTATTATTGCCCCCATTATCTCCATTATCTCCTTTATTATTGGTTCCAGCACCGTTGCACCCATTCAACAAAATCAAACTCATGATCATCGTAATTACTATTGAAATATTTTTCATTTTCATCCTTTCTGCAAACTTCAACATAATTAAATAATGCTATTTTACCCCCCCCGATAAATATAAGCTTAATTAAAATATAATCTTAGACTCAGACCCTAAATCCTAAGTTTTCATACTTTTTTACTTGCACAAGAGGTTGGTTATTGGTAGAGAATCTTGTGAGAAACAGTAAAATCGGTGTCGGTTTTGGTGGGGCTGAAGCCTCCACTTCCTTGTGATAGGATATAGCAGCAACGACAATTCATACTTGGTTTGCTGTTGTTATCTGCTATTTGTGTTGACAAGATATATACACTTTGTTGTAATCAAATAATTTTTTTGGATTTTGTGAATTTAGTGGACAAAATAACATAAAAGAAAGAGGCTAATTTCTTGAAAATGATACAATTATCTTCCTAATCGCCTCAAATTATGATACAATTAAATCAATAATTGCATCAAAGGTGATATTATGAAAACAAAAAAGTGGGTATGGCAAGATAAAAACTTTCCAAATTTCCCTTATCATAGCGATGAATTGATAGATAATATTTCTGAGATATCGTTAAATATTGGTCGAATAAATGAGATAACTTCTTATCTAGAGCCAAATAGTTTTAAAAATATACAAATAGAAGCTATATCTAATGAAATATTATCATCTAACGAGATTGAAGGCAATTATTTGGATAGAGATAGCGTAGTATCATCAGTTAAAAAAGCTATAGACCCCACTTTTGATTTGACTAACGATAAATCCACACATAACACAGATGCTTTGGTTCAAGTGATACAAGA